>DATDWK010000155.1:0-5589 GCA_035289685.1 Candidatus Dojkabacteria bacterium | reverse complement strand
AAGAATAAGTATCGGACCGGTAATGGTTGTTACAGCCTGCTGCTGGGCTTTATTTAATGTTTCCATGAATGAAAGTAATTTATGTTATCAAAAACTGTTGGTTTTTTATAGCCAAGTTTCTATAATGTACTAATTACATTTTAACTTTAACATATTAATTTTTTTATTAACTTATTAAATTAAATAAATGGAAATCGAAAAAACAGAAAAATTTCTTAGAGGGAGCAATAAATTTGTATATACGGCAATAATTCTTGCAACTGCCCTGATATTTTTACTTTTAGGCATGTATCTGGCGTTCCTGTATATTTACCGCAAGGAAGTGCAGAGTAATAACGGTTCCAATAATCAGAACAGTAACGGCGCCACAGTCGACGTACGGCAGGATCTGGCTGCATTGGACAGGAGTTTTTACTACATATCAGAAAGCAGGCTTTTTAAAATCACCCAGCAGGGTAGTAATTACGTTAAAAAAATTGCAGCTAACCTGGATTCCAATTCTTCCCTTGCGCAGTATCTCGGCGGCAATGACTGGGGTTACTTGGGAAATACCCGCAATGATCCCGCAAAAGGGTATGTGACGGATCTGGGTATCTTTAATGAGGAAACCGGTGTCTATACGCTTTTAAAAGAATTTTCCTCTGATACACTTGGCCCGGTGGCCTGGGCTGACAAAGACTCCTTTGTTTATACAATAAAAAATGCTGACAGTAATTTAATGGACCTTTACTACTATGATAACGGCACAGAAACACTCCTGAGCTCCAGCCTGCCCGGACTTCTCGGAAGAGGCTACGGCACCGATTTAGTACTCAGGTTAATATTTTCTCCTGCCAAGGATAAGGTATTATTCATAAGTACAATTGACCTGGACCAGCGCAACCTCTTGTTTGTTTTTGACCTGCAAGCCAATAAGCAGCTGATAAAACTTGAGAATATTTACACTGCCGACTGGCTGGATAATAGTAATATTGTTTATCAGGATCAGGAAAAAGAGGTTTTAAAATTCAATTTAAAGACGAATACCAAGACATCGGTGGCCAAACATTCTGACTATTTGGTAGGGATGCGCGCTCTGCAGAATAAGGTGGTTTTCTGGAAGTATCAGGTAGAACCTGTAGACAGTAATTTATACAGCTATGATTTGAACTCAGGAGAGACCAGACTGCTGCTGGAATCGGCTACAGCACCTGTATGGCTTTCAGATACAAAAGTTGTTGCTGTCAGGCTGCAGGACAATAGTAGCGAATTTATTTTAAATCCCAAAACAAGCAGTGGACTTGTAGTAATTGATTTGAAGTTAAGTCAGGTAACCCTGCTGGAAGAAACCTTGTCAGATAAGTCCATATACAATCTAAGTACGATTTATAATCCTTCAGCTAACGAATCTTTCTTAGGATTGGATTAATACAGAATGATTTTTTATGAAAAGACTATTATTAATTTTTTTTAGTCTGGGGTTGTTTTTGACAGCAGGAGCTTTATTGCCCGGGCGCGTTTTTGCAGCAGATTTCAAAGTAACGATTGACAGGGAGTACAATGTGGCAGCAGACGGCACCTTACGTGTTATTGAGACACATACGGTACGCAACGAAACAACGGAAAGACGGGTCATTAAAAGTTCGAATGAGGAAACTTTTCAAATTTCGGTAATCAGCGGTAAAAAAGAAAGACTAGAAGAATCGGTAAATTCTGTTAATTTGACCATAGATGGTGTTGTAACTACGTTTAATGTTTCCTACCAGGAAGATAAGGCAATTATTACAATAGGTTATCCCCGCGAAATTACCAAGAACCAGCAGATAGTTTTCCGGCTGGAATACAGCAACTTCGGGTTGGTGGAACAGGTCGGAGCCCTTTATGATATTTATGCGCCGGGATTTGCAGAAGATATACAATTTGTCATTGGCAACACAGAGGTTACGTATAATACCAAGGTTAAGGTAAGTTCGAGTTTACCGGAAGAAAATTTTGTCTTCCCTGATCCCGGTAATGTACAAGATGTTAATGGTTTCAAAGAATATATCTTTACCCAGGACACTTTAGTAGGCAAAACCATCTGGATTCAGCGTGGCAAAACCCAGTACTATCAGTTTAAGATTCAGCAAAAAGGCAGCGCTACCGATACCCGTAATACCGGTTACTTAAATGAATACCGCCTGGTTTTGCCAAGAGATATCGATGAGGGCGAGGTGAATCAAAAAGTGTACTTTTCAAATATTACGCCTGAGCCTAAAGAAATTATTAAGGATAAGGATGATAATATTATCGGGGTTTTCAAGTTTCCCAGCCACGAAACTTCCAGTATCACTGTTGAAGGATTTGCAGCAGTCGGATTAAACGATCTCAATGTAGGTAGTGAAAACAGCGCTACCCGCAACGAGCTTTCTGCGGATTTTATTAAAAATTATACCGGTGCAGCAGAGTTCTGGGAGGTGGAAAATGCTGAAATCCAAAAAACCGCCAATGAGATTGCCCAGGGAAGTATAAATATCTATGAGCTTGTAGATAGAACTTATACATATGTAGTTAATTCAATTGATTACAGTGAAGTTAAAAGATTCGGTCTGAACCAGAGGCAAGGTGCTTTAAAAACTTTAAAGCAGGGTGCCGGAGTCTGTATGGAGTACTCTGATTTGTTTTTGACTTTAATGCGCGCCCAGGGTATACCTGCCAGGGCAGTTTTCGGTTACGGGTACGATTCCAAAGTTGACAGCACCAACCAGGAAGCGCATCAGTGGGTAAATGTTTATATACCCGGGATCAGCAAATGGATCAGCATAGATGTCACCTGGGGAGAATCGGGTGACACACTGATCGGAGGAGATTTAAACCATTTTTATACACACGTGGCTTCCTCGGATCCCAACACTCCCCCAATGGTTGAGCGTGTCAGTTTCGGAAATGAAGTGCCATTACAGGCACCGGAATTTGAAATCAGCGCAGTCGGGGGGATCGAAAATGTATCAGCGCTGATGTCTCAGAGTCAGCTGCTAAGCAAATACCCGGTTATTGAAAAGGATGACGGCAGCAATAATTTTGAAAAGTTTTTTTCAAATATCCGGGATAAGCTGGCAGGTCTTCTAAATAACAGCCAGGACAAACAAACCGTATCAATTGTCCTGATTATTTGCGGAGGTCTGCTGGTTTTGCTTTCAATAGGAATCCTCGGGTATTTAATAAAGGACAGTAAACGCCTGGGTAAAGGAGGGTCAGCAAAAGCGCCATCAGCAGGAAAAGAAGCGGCGCCTGTAAAAGACCAGGATAAGGATCAACTAAAAGATAAAACTAAGTTTTAAATCGTTTCAGTAAGTATGCAGATCCATATAATTACAATTTTCCCAAAAATGTTCCAGTCAGTATTTGCGGAGAGCATGATAAACCGCGCCCAATTAAAAGGTGTTGCCCAAATCCAGGTGCATAATCTGCGTGTTTTTACCAATGATAAAAGGGAGACTGTAGATGACAAGCCTTTTGGCGGCGGACCGGGTATGGTGATGCTGGTTGAGCCGATTTACAGGGCTGTGGAAGATATCAAAAACAAGTTATCCCTGAAAGATCCTTTAATAATTTTGACCAGCGCTAAAGGAGAACAGTTTACCCAAAGCAAAGCACAAGAATTCAGCAAGAAGGACGAACTAATTATTATCTGCGGGCACTATGAAGGCGTAGATGAAAGAGTGGCCCAACATATTGCTGACGCAGAAATTTCAATGGGTCCTTATGTGTTAACTGGTGGAGAACTGCCGGCCATGGTGATTTCGGATGCGGTGGTACGCTTACTGGCGGGAACCTTGGGAAATGTTGACTCATTGGAGCAAGAATCTTTTAGCGACTCGGAAAAGACAGAATATCCGCAATATACAAGACCGGCGGTATTTATTAATGATAAAGGCGAAAAATGGGAGGTGCCTGAAGTGCTGCTGGGCGGTGATCATGGACAGATAAATACCTGGCGCGTGCAGCATCGAAAAAGTCAAAACAGTAAAAGTTAAAAGTGATTTTCTTGAATAATTTGGCGAAGTTTAGTACAAAATATATCAACGACTGTTTATATAGATCATGCTGAGCAATATATTATTAACAATTCTGGGTCTGGCCTTGCTGCTTTATTTTGCGGAGCAACTTTTAAATGTCGCAGTATATGTTTCCGAGAAACTGGGAATTCCCAAATTTGTTATCGGTTTAACTGTGCTGGCTATGGGAACTTCTATACCCGAGCTGGTGGTAAATCTTGTGGGTGTGATACAGCAGCAGCCGGAAGTTCGCTTCAATGTAGTAGGATCAAATATTACCAATATTTTTTTCGTGGCTTCAGTTTCTGCGGTTATTTTCCCGATTGTTGTCAAAAAAACCGTGGCAACCCGCGATGTACCGTTTGTGATTATAAGTGCCCTGGTATTTATTCTGCTATTTTACGACAGGCTTTTCAACGGTACTGCAACCAATGAGTTGAGCCGCAGCGACGGTCTGGTTATGCTGGTTCTTTTCGGGGTCTATCTTTATTATGTAGTATTTACTCATAAGCACCAGTACCAGGAACCCCAGGATCACCTCTTACCTAAAAAAGAACTAGTCAAAAAAATCCTGATTGGGGCCGGGGCATTGGTAGGAGTTATTATCGGCGGAACCCTGGCTGTGGAAAATATTGTTTTAGTTACAGAAACTTTAGGGTTTAGTAAAAAGTTTGCAGGAGTTATTGCTATCTCAATTGGCACTTCCTTGCCCGAGTTGATTACCTCATTGATTGCTTTACGCAAAAACCATCCAGAACTTGCCATGGGTAATATTATCGGTTCCAATGTCTATAACCTTTTATTTATTCTAGGTATTTCTGCTTCAATTGCTCCAATTTCAGAAGTTGACGGTATTAAAATTGACCTGATCTTCATGAGTATTGCCACTTTATTTTTTCTGGTGGCAATTTATTACGGTAAAAGAAATAAACTTGAACGTAAAGAAGGCGTGTTCGGAATACTTATGTTTGTCCTTTATATTCTGTTTGAGATAGTCAAGTTTTAACAGCAAGTTTTTGTGCGAAAAATTTGCGCAGTTCTTCAGCAATAATTATTGTGAATCCGACCATAAATGCGAGAATCCACATTTCCATTGGAAGCGGGGTGGTCTGCAGAATTACTTGAAATGCAGGATAGTAAATTGCCAATATTTGTAGAACAAGCACCGCAATAATTGAATAGTTGATAGCTTTGTTGTTGAAAATTCCCGATTTCCAGACAGACTGGACTTCGCTTTTAACATTATAGACATTGAACCATTGATATAGTGCCAGCACCAGTAAAATGGCCGTGCGTGCTACAGGTATGGAAAAATTCTCCAGCAGGTAAATATACACTAGCACAGACCCGAATGTCATGACCACCCCCAGAAATAAGATACGCAGATAGTGTCGGCTGGTTAAGAGCTGGCCTGTATAGCGTCCTGGAGCGTGCAGCATCAAGTCTCCTTCCTTTTTCTCAGTAGCCAAAGCTACATCCAGAGGGCCGTCCGTGAGCAGGTTCAGCCAGAGAATCTGGACCGCTACCAAAGGCAGGGGCAGACCGGCCAGAAGGCTTAGAATAATTGTCAGAA
>DATDWK010000154.1:0-2258 GCA_035289685.1 Candidatus Dojkabacteria bacterium | reverse complement strand
TCTTTTAAATGCTTATGAGGGGTTGATTTTATCTTTACCAAGATATTTTCTAAGCATTTCCGGCACTTTCACGCTGCCGTCGCTCTGCTGGTAGTGGTCTAAAATGGCAATCAGCAAACGGTGCGTAGCTCCGGTATTATTTAAAGTATAAGCAAACTGCATTTTCTCTTCCTTATCTTTGTACTTGATGTTCAACCTGCGCGCCTGAAAATCTGTGGCAATGGTATCCGACATGGTTTCCATGTATTCACCGGTGCTCGGCAGCCAGACTTCGATATCATACTTTTTCGCGGCTGCTGCATATCCCAAATCACCGGTACACATATTTATTACATGATAAGGCAACTCCAGACCCTGTAGCAGCCATTCGTTCAAAGACAGAAGGTACTCGTGGGTTTCATAAACTTTTCCCTGATCAGCTTCGATAATCATATCCATTTCCAGCTTGTCAAACTGGTGGGCACGCTTCATGCCGCGCACGTCTTTGCCCCAGGAACCTGCTTCGGACCTGAAGCAAGGAGAAAGGGCCATAATTTTAACGGGCAGGTTTTTTAAATTTAAAACCTGGTCCAGGTAATAAGCAAATAAAGGCGGCTCAGTTGAACCGACTAAGTAAAGCTGGTTGTTGTCCTCAACATTTTCGCTGTCGATCTTATAAATCTGATCGGCATCCCCAGGAAAATGGCTGGAACCGTAAAGTGCTTTATTGCGGACCAGCAGGGGTACGCTCATGGGTATAAACCCCTCAGCCAGAAGCTTTTTCATCAGCAGATCAAATATGGCATACATGATCAATACACCATCTTTTTTCAGGTAATAAAACCTGCTTCCGGATACTTTTGCCCCGGCTTCAAGATCAATAATATCCAGCTCTTTGCCGATTTCCCAGTGCGGTTTGGGGGTAAATTCATAATCGCCATTGGTTCCGAATCTGGTCATTTCCTGGCTTGAACCCTGGGCACCGTAAAGTTTTTCCTTGGCAAGATATTTCAATTTTGGCGACCAGGCTTTTATTTCCAGATTATCAGCCTCGCCTTTGCCCTCCGGCACATCATCCAAAGGCAGATTGGGGATCCAGTCCATGACCTCCTGCCACTCATGCGTAATAGCCGCAAGCTTATTTTCCAGATCTGCAATTTTTAGCTTTACTTTCCTGCCTTCGTTGATTAGCTCCTGGTTGCTGTGGTCCTGCTTCATGGAACCGGCAATCTGATTCCTTCTGGTACGCAGGATGTCAATTTTATTTTGTAGGTTATTTTTTTCGTCATCTAACTGCAAAAGCTTATCTACATCAGCTTTTTTAGGATCAAAATTCCTTTTGCGTACAACATCCCTGATCTTATCTGCATGTTCCCGTATAAATTTTATATTCAGCATTTTAAAAATATTAATAATTAAGTTTAAAATATTTTTCAGACAAAGTCTGCAATAAATAAAAAAGAGTCCCTGCCTGCCAATAAAACTTTATTGGTAAGTAAGGACTCAATTCTAGAGTGGTGCCACCTTTATTTATACTCTTACATGTGCTTTGTAATTGTATGCTGGAAATGTTCTTCTCAGGCACTCTCATTAAGGTTAAAACTTTTGAGTGTGGTTCGCGTACATCGCAAATTTTAATGCCTTTTTCTGTGGAGAAGAAAGCTTTATGTGAATATTATCAGGAAGAAGGGGTTCAGTCAAATATGATTTACTGCTGATTCTTGATAAGATACATTGGAAGCCTCAACACAAGTCTATGAAGATGTTTGAATTTGCTAATTAAACTACTCGGGATTTTTTGTAACAGGTGTATTTCCAACTCC
Organism: Candidatus Dojkabacteria bacterium; assembly: GCA_035289685.1. Taxonomy (GTDB): domain Bacteria; phylum Patescibacteriota; class Dojkabacteria; order B142; family OLB20; genus DATDWK01. Next base: position 456 of record DATDWK010000154.1, on the reverse strand, counting down.
AGATGCCTCCCTAAGAGATTGTATGTCCCTAATAACATCTCCTGTATGTTTAATCAAAATTTCTACTAAAGCATTTGTTGCTAGAACATGTGCTGCTTCTTCTTTTTCTATTATTGCAACTTCACCACTTATGGTGTTAGCCAATGCACGAAACCCCATTGTTAATGTACTCTCTGGAGTAGCAGGATTACCACTCATTTTTACAATAAAAAAATCTAAACATTATTAAAGTAACTTAACTGTTTTTATATATAAGAAATATAAAACTATAATATCAGTATTATATTACAATTACAAATCTTCAACAATAATCCAGGTTAATAACTTTTATAAATCAGATAAAAAAAACCTGAATTACCGAAATTGGTTTATTGGAACAAACTAACCAAGGAGAAAACAAGGTTTCTGTAATATAACTTAAGACCACAGTACCTCTTCCAGCAACAGCATCCTTTG
>DATDWK010000153.1:0-2972 GCA_035289685.1 Candidatus Dojkabacteria bacterium | reverse complement strand
ATATTAAAAATATCCTGAACCAGGGAGCGCAAAAAGCTACAAAATTGGCAAATCAGACATTAGCAGAAGTAAAGGAAACAATTGGCCTTAAGAAATAATTTAATCAAATATAATTTAGGATATTACTTCAGCAAAAACCCCCCCTTTTGCAGGTCCCAGAAGTGCTGGTAAATGCCTTTTTCTTTTTTGATGAGCTCTGTATGGCTGCCCTGTTCCATAATCTTGCCATCCTGCAGGACAATAATGCGGTCGGAGCGCATCACTGTGGAAAGCCTGTGGGCAATAATAATTGTTGTTTTGTCTTGGGCGATCTTCCAGAAAGCTTCCTGAATGGATTTTTCCGACTCTGAATCCAGCTGGCTGGTAGCCTCGTCAAAAATGATTATCGGCGGATTGGCCAGGAACATCCGGGCAATTGCCAGCCTCTGCTTTTGGCCGCCGGATAATTTGATGCCTCTTTCCCCTACTATTGTGTGATATTTTTGCGGTAAAGTCTCGATGAATTGATCCAGATTGGCAATCTTTGCTGCCTGTTTAATTTCAGTTAAAGTTACTTGGTCTTTGCCGTAACCGATATTAAAGCCAATACTGTCATTAAACAGCACGGGTTCCTGGGGCACTACTCCGATATTCTTGCGCAGGCTTTCTTTGGTGGCATCGCGGATGTCAACTCCATCAATGGTAATTTTCCCGCCGCTGACATCATAAAAGCGCAGTAATAACTTGACTATAGTTGATTTCCCCGCTCCTGAATGTCCGACCAGTGCCAATGACTCTCCGGCTGCAATCTTGAGATTAAAATCTTGCAAAATCTTGCTGCGGTTTTGGTAATTGAAATCCACATTATTAAAATCGATTTCGCCATTACTGATTTGTAGTGTTTGGGCGTCGTGTTTTTCCGCAACTTCTATCGGAATATCCAGAATTTCCATATATTTTTTTATATCTGTGTACTGCTTGGCAACTTCTCTGGTATGGTAAACAAACCATGAAAGTTTAGGGAAAAATGTCGTAATAAAGGTTAAAACCAGAACCAGTTCCCCGACTGTCAGTCGGGTATCAAGATACTGCTGTAAAGCCAGCAAAATTATCATAATTGCACCAAGAAGCGACAGCAAACCTGTGGAAATATCAATCATCCTAAAGGAATTGGCATATCCCCATAATTTTTGATACCAGTTTTTAAACTGATCAATAAGTCTATTTCGCTCACGTTTTTCTTTGGCGAAGTATTTGACTGTTTCGTAATTGATCATATTATCGACAATTATTGCGGTAATTTTATCCTCTTCCTTGTTAAATGCATTTCTGGTTTTGACATTTCTTTTAATTAAAAAGAATGTCAGCACAATATCTGCAATTACAATAAATAAAACTGTGATGCCGAGTTCCCAGTTTAGATATGCAAAAGTCACGAGCACAAAAATAAAGCCTGTGAACATGCTGAGAATTTCGCGGTTGATTTCATGGTTGCTGGAAATAAATGCTCCGTCTCCTCTTTTCATAATAGAGATTAAAGACCCGCTTTGTTTATTGGCATGATAGCTGAAGTCCAGGTTGTGTAAGTGCGTAAAAACATCCACCCTTAAATCCCGCGCTCCTTTGAGGATATAAATATCGGTTAAAGTGTATGCCAAGGAGTTAGCAAAAGTTGAGAATAATTTTATCCCTACAAAAAACAGCAGAATTTGTAAAAATGTATCCAATATGATTCCGGCATTGACTTGATCAATCATGAATTTGAAAAAGAAATTGCCGAAATTATTGGCGACTTCAGTCAAAATCAATAGCAGGCTGCCGAAAATAAAGCTGTATTTATAACGCAAAGCGTATTTGTAGAACTTTTTCAAAAAGTTCATCAGTTTGACTTGAAAGTTTAATTATGTGTGTGAATTTTCAAGAGTTTTCCAGGAACATCAACCGAATAGCGGTAAATCGCAAATTCACAAGACAGGATTAAAGTATAGCAAGATTGTCTTTGTAAGTCTAGGAAATATAGGGTAATTGCCACTTTTTTAACTACCGGCAGAAAAAGTTTAATAATTCCTGTTATACTGTTAAAAATTCAACAAACAGATTTATTTAAAAATTCATGGAGCTAATAGTCGACCTGCACCTGCACTCGCATTATTCCCGCGCCACCAGTCCGCAGATGAATACCGAGGATCTCTATTTCTGGGGAAAAATTAAAGGCATTAACGTGCTGGGTACGGGTGATTTTACACATCCGCAATATTTTTCCGAATTAAGGGAAAAGCTGGAGCCGGCAGAGCCCGGGTTATTTAAGCTGAAAGACAAGTATTCCAAAGAAAAGGATGCCGGATTGCCGAAAAATTTAAGGAGTCAGCTGTTTCGCTTTGTTTTAACCGTGGAAATCAGTAATATTTATTCAAAAAACGGCCGGGTTAGGAAAATGCATAATCTTATTGTTGCTCCCAGTCTGGAGATTGCAGCAGAGTTAAACGAACGCCTGGCGCGCATCGGCAATTTAAAAGCGGACGGACGGCCTATTTTAGGTTTGGACAGCAAAGAATTACTGCGAATCTGCCTGGAAATCAGCAAGGATATTGTATTTATCCCTGCACACATCTGGACACCCTGGTTTTCCCTGTTCGGATCCAAGTCCGGATTTGACACTATTAAAGAAGCATTTGAGGATTTAACACCCGAAATCAGAATTGTGGAAACGGGCTTGTCTTCGGATCCCTTTATGAACTGGCGGCTATCCCAACTTGACGGACTGACATTAATTTCCAATTCCGATGCCCATTCGCCCAATAAGCTGGGCAGGGAAGCCAATGTTCTGAATACAGAACTGCATTACCAGAGCATTACCGGTACCTTAAAAAGCAATGACCGGGGTTTTTTGGGAACTATAGAATTTTTTCCCGAAGAAGGCCGCTACCATTACGACGGCCACAGACTTTGCAAAACCTGTTTCAGCCCTGCAGAAACCAAAAAGCTCCAGGGTA
>DATDWK010000152.1:0-13059 GCA_035289685.1 Candidatus Dojkabacteria bacterium | reverse complement strand
CTATAACTATATACTCAAGTACTTAAATTATAATACATTAACTGTCAATTTGAAAAGAGCTTGAATTTTTAAGACATCATTAAAATGTTAATTGAGGAGTGTCCATTTGCTGGGATTGTAGAATGAGAAGGAGTTCCAGACCTGATAACCTCCGTATCCTCCGCCGAAATCAGTTCCGGTTGAAAGTGTAACGTCTAGGGCAAGGGTAGTAGTATTAAAGGCAATAATATCGGCTCTGCCGTCACCGTTTACATCTGCGGGATCTAAGAGTTTCCATTTGATAGGGTTATAAAAGCTGTAAGAATTCCATTCCTGTGCTCCGCCAACTCCTCCGCCGAAATTGGTACCTGTGGAAAGAGTGACGTCAAGGGCAAGGGAACCGACATTAAAGGCAACGAGATCGGCTTTATTGTCATTATTGACGTCTGCAGGACTAAGTAATTGCCACGGGTAAGTGTAACCGCTGTTTGAGTTCCAGACCTGATATCCTCCGCTGCCTCCTCCGAAATTAGCACCCGTGGAAGGTGTGACATCGATTTTGGTGGTGTTCATATTAAAAGCGATTATATCCGCCCTGCCGTCATTATTTACGTCTGTGGGATCCAGGAGTTTCCATATGGCTGGATTATAGTAACTGATGGTATTCCATACTTGGAAGCCTCCAACGCCTCCGCCAAATGAGAGTCCGTTAGAAAGAGTAACGTAAACGGCAGTAGTGTTCTTGTTAAAAGCAATAATATCAGCTTTGCCGTCACCGTTAACATCCGCCGGGTTAAGTAGCTGCCATATAGACGGATTATAAAAGCTGTAGGAATTCCAGATTTGGAAATTGCCCGCGCCTTTGCCGAAGGAATTACCGTAGGATAGAGTAACAGCAATTTTTAGGTTATTTTTATTAAAGGCAATCAGATCAAGCGTGCCGTCGCCGTCCACATCAGCGGGTTTGAGCATGGTCCAGTTGGCCGGGTTGTAATAAGTATAAGAATTCCAGAGTTGATATCCACCGTAGCCTCCGCCAAAATTGCTTCCTGTTGAAGGAGTAACGTCAGCTGCCAAAGAAGTATTGTTAAAGGCTGTGATATCCGATAGATTGTCCCCGTTGGTGCTGGGATTGCTGTTCGGATTACTGGTAGACGTCACGGTATTGATTAAATAATTGTAGATTGCTTGAAAGTTTACTGCACCAAAGCCGGTGCTGGTATTAAAAGGACTCCCGTTTATCACAGTCGTCCTGCCAGTAAGCAGATTATAAATCTCTAAAGGTGTGAGCGTGGGATCAACCGAAAGCGCCAGGGCAGCTGCGGCACTCACCTGCGGTGTTGCAAAACTGGTTCCCACTCCGTATTTATTTTGAATGGTATCAAAAGTACTGCCAGAAGTACATCCTCCAAAACACGACCAGGTTTTTTGAAAGGTTGCAGTTCCAGCTCCTGATCCTTGACCTACATATGCCACCAGGTCTAACCCGTTACCATATTGAGAATAACCGGTTTTGGAATTATCAGAATTTATAGCTCCTACAGAAACAACCTTGTCGTATCGGGCAGGGTAATCTAAGGTACCGGAACCGTTATTACCAGATGCCGCAACAACTGTGACACCGTTATTATACGCGGTATTAATAGCTTGCTCCATATAAAAATCAGGGCTGCTGCTACCCAAGCTAAGATTTATTACATCTGCACCATAAAATACTGCATAGTCAATAGCATTGACAATATCATATGTATAAAAGCTGTTTAAGAAGGGAATATTAGCAGCTATGGGCATGATTTTTACATTAAAAGCCGGAGAAACCGTTCCTGTGGCAGATAATTCATTATCAACCACTCCGGCAATCAAGCCAGTGACAAAAGTACCATGAGCAAAGGTATCAGTGGGATGTCCTGGTTTTCTATAAAATAAATCTTCCGGAGCATTATAGGCTGTTGGTGTACCCCCGGGACACGTTGAAGAAGGGTATATAAAATAGTCTATATCATAAAAAGCGTACATATCTACTCCGTTATAATCATCAACTATGCCGTTGCAGTCATTATCCATTCCATCTGCGGGGGTTTCCCCGGGATTGGTATGGAGGTAAAATGATCCGCCTGTATGGTCAGAGGATACTCCAGTAAAGTTTTTGCCGTTGTTTACATGTCCCCAGTCATCGTAATAACTATATACTCCAGAATCGTCATACGCTTCATAAGCCAATCCGGAGTCTATTACAGCCACGGTAACTGTATTACTGCCACCGCAATCTGGACCGGCACCGCAGCCTTGATCCTGCCAAAGTTCTGGTAATTTTGCCAAACTATAGTACCAGTGGTTGGCGTTGTTATAATCCCCGGGCTTGGCCGTAGTCGCGTCTACCGTCCAGACTGAACTATGGTAAATATAATTAGGCTGGGCATATTCCACATCCGGCAGCCCCAGGTACTCAATCAGTTTGTCTTTAATCTTATCCTTTTCAGCAGCAGTTTCAGCTTTTTTTCTTTTAACATTTTTTTTCTGGTCCAACTGCTGGAAATATAGTTCAATTGATTCTGAGCTGGACTGTTTTAGAAAATTATTCTTGTTTTTTACCTTTAAAGCTTTTTGTGATGTCGAACCGTCTTTGTATTTGACAATAATTCTGGTGGCATCATATTCAACATTTGGTCCGGAAAGCATAGCTTCAACTTTCTTTGCGATTCTGGATTCCTGGGTTTTGCTTTCGGTTAAATTGGAAAAAATGACATAGAAAGAGACAATTATAATTAGAAGAATGAGAAACTTATTAATTGTAAATTTCATATCAATATTATTGATGTTTTAAAAAATATTAAAAAAATATTAAATAATAGTTATTTTTTACGGTTTTTTAAAACTATATAGATTTATACTAATTTAATATTTAAAAGAAGTCTAATTGTTAAGAATAAAGATTATTAAATTATTGTTTTAAAATCGGCAATTTCCAGCAATTCTTTATCGCCATTCAGGTTTCCGTAAACATACAACAAATAGTAATTCCGTTCAGGAAATTCTTTTAAAAATCTGCGCAGTTTTTCTGCATTGTTGCAGTTTGGCGTGGCAAATTTACCGGATAAATCGCTGCCTGAAAGAGCAACTTCAGTTACAATGATTTTGTTAAAACCGACCTTTTTTGCCCAAGGGTAAATCCAGTCTTTTATTGACGCGCTCGCAAGTATCAGAGTATCACCGTTTCTATTGTGTTCAAGAAATTTTTTAAAAATTTGTGGATTTATTATTTTTGGGATTTTTTCTAGGGAATATTTAGTGCAGACATCTTTAAATTTTTTATAAGAGGTTTTTGCAAAAAAATATGAAAACAGTTTCTCTTTTACTTGGTCACCCGATTTTAAATTTAAGGCATACAGGAATAAATCAAAAAAATTGCTAATGACCCCTTTAATAAAATTACCCAACCCTTTGGAAAAAATAATAAAGTCAATAAAACTGTCTTTTTTTATTAGGGTTCCGTCAAAATCAAATAAAGCAATTGTTTGTTTTTTCATTATTGAATGTAGTTGCCTTTTTGTATTTTAGCTGTTTTTAATTGTACTTGGAAGTGTAACAAAGCTCACTTTATGCTATTATACGAAGTAGCATCACAATTTATTTTTTCTTTTAAAATGCTTGACAATAAGGCACAGGAACTTTTAAAAAAAGTAAGGGATTTATTAAAGTCTGAAGGCAGGAATCTGGAAAGCAATATCGGCGATGAGGCAGATTTGATGAAAGATTACGTGCTTGAAGCAATCAAGAACACTAAGGATATCCAGAAGCATTTATATGCTGAATTTCTGCCGAAGGGCAAGGGATTTACCAGACGAATTAAGAATTTGATTTTAGGAAAAATTGCCAATGTTACAAGGAATACTGTTGAAAGATCTTTGATAAAACAGCAGAAATATAATGAAAATGTTGCATTACTGCTGGAATATTTATTTAAAGAAAATCAGAAGCTGTGCGAGCAGGTCAAGGCAATTATCAGGAAACCCCATGAAGGATAAAAAAATTTTAATAATCGGGCCTTATGCCAGCGAGTATTCATTGGCTAAAGTCAACCGCAGTCTTGGATTTGCCTTACAGGAATTAACAGCCGATACAGATATTAGATTTTACGCAGATGAAAAATTTGCTGACAGGTTGCCCAACAAACATGACCTTAAGAAGTATCCGCAGTTAGCGGAGTTGCAGACTAAAACACTGGTGGACAGCAGCTATGCTATTTTTAATAATTTTCCCAAGAGTACTTCTATAGGGTATGGTCTTGATAAAATTTTTGTTCCGGTTAGGGTGGGCTATCTCGCCTGGGAAGAGAGTAAATTTCCTGAAAAATTTGTTAGGGAATGTAATAAATACTTACATGGTATGATGGTCACAAGCAGACATGTAGCGCGGGTTTTCAGGGATTCTGGAATATCAATTCCTGTAGTCAATGTGGGAGAAGGTATTAATCTGCAACTAGAAAAATCTCAGGAAAAATATTCTTTACTGACCACAAAAAAATATCGTTTTTTACATATCAGTTCTGCCCATTACCGTAAAGGAGTTGATATTCTGCTCAAGGCTTATTTTCAAAAATTTTCAGCATCAGACAATGTAACTCTAATAATAAAATTGTTTCCCAATCCGGACAGTGAACTGCAGGAGATATTGTCCGAATTGCGCAAGGACAAGAATAAAGATTATCCGGAAGTAGTTATTATTAATGATCCGGATTTATCTGATGGAGAAGTTGCGTCTATAATAAAGCAGTGTCATTGCTTAGTTTCACCTTCGCGTGCCGAAGGATTCGGACAGCCGTTAGCTGAAGCAATGCTTTTACAAAAGCCGGTTATTACTACAAATTACAGCGGGCAGACCGATTTTTGCCGAAATGATAATGCCTACTTACTTGATTACACTTTAGTCAATAGCAGATCTCAATTGTTTAATCCCGGCGCCAAGCTGGCAGAACCTGATGTACAGCAGCTAGGAGGAATAATGTATTCTTTGTTTGAAAGCGGTTTTTCCGGCGGAGAGTTATCTGATAAAGTTAAAAATGCCTATGATACTGTTAAAGATTTAAGCTGGGAAAAAACCGCAGAAAAGGTTTTAAATTCTTTAAAATATTTTGAGAGAATTTCATCTTTAAAAAAAGATAAACTTGCTGTAATCTCAACGCGTAACAGCGTTTGCGGTATTGCCGATTATACACAGAGTTTTTATCCATTTATTGAATCTGCTTTTGCAGATATAAAATATTTTGCAAATACCGACGAGGGCTTTCATATTTTTCATGATGATGATAAGGTCCTACGAACATGGGAATACGGAGAAAATAGCTTTGCAAAAACTGTATTAGAAATTACTAATTTTAAGCCCGAATACCTGCATGTCCAATATAATCCGCCTTTCTATTCATTGGCAGCATTAGGTCATTTGATTGAGAAAATAACTGAACGAAAAATAAAAGTTTATTTAACAATACACTCTCTAAAAAATGATACTAACATTGATACGTATCTACAACATTTAAAAAGGTGTTCACGAATTTATCTTCATTCATATAGTGATTTATCTGTTTTGCAAATAAAGGGGTTTCAAAACGTTAAATATTGGCCGCACGGTGTTAAAGAATTTCCTGAAGTTGATAAATTAAAACTCCAGAAAAAGCTTGGATTAACAGGTTTTAATCCAGTTATCTCCTCTCACGGGTTGATTCATGAGAGAAAGGGCCTTTTAGAATTGCTGCAAGCAGTAAAATTATTAAAGAAAGAGTATCCCGATATCCTGTTTTTAAGCGTTAATGCTCTAAATCCAAATAATATTACTTCATCGGCGACATTTGACAGGATGAAAAAGCTGGCGCGGGATCTGGATTTGCAAAAAAATGTCATCTTTATAAGTGAGTTTTTAGCAGTTGAAGAAATTATAAAACTACTTCAAGCCTCCGATGTAATTGTACTGCCCTATCAAGATGTCCGGGAGGGTGCCAGCGGTGCAGTGCGTACTTCGTTTTCAGCAGTGCGTCCAGTAATTATTACAGAGTCGCAGATTATGTCCGAATTAACTGCAGGCTATAGGATTAAATCCAGTCAGCCGGAGGAAATTGCCGGTGCTGTATTAAAATTGATTAATGATGAAAAACTTTCACAAACTGTAGTTGCAGGAATAAAAAAGTTTATCTTGGAAAATTCCTGGGAAAAAATTACCCGGGATTATTTACTGGAATTGGTGAATCTCAAATAGGTTCTTTTTTAGACTTCGGCAACCGGATCCTGGTAATCTACTGTCACTACTTTGTCTGAAACTTTGAAAACCCAGAATTTGTAAAGAATAAAATTCCAGCAGACCACTAATCCAGTGTTGATTATTACTGCAATATTTTTATCAATTTTAAGGTTGCCTGTCATAATATTAAATGATACAAGAGAGAACAAATAGTTAAATGCTGCCAGCGTCAGGTATTTTCCCAACTTCTTTTTCTTTTCGCGGTTTCCTGCTTTAAAAGTCCAGAAATTTGTCAGGGTAAAATTGAATACCATAGAGAATCCTAAAGAATACGCATTGGCCAGATTTTTTTCCAGATTTAATAAGTCTGTAAAAGTATTTAATAAAAAAATCTGCAGGCCGAACGTGGAAAAACCGATTACCAGATAACGGATAAAGCTCGCAGTAAAAAAAACACTTTTAACTTTGAGAATTCCCAGTTTAATTTTTTCTTGCATATTTAGAGAATATTTTTACTAGTTTCAGCGCTGATTTTTCCCAGGAGTATAATTTTAAAATGGTTTGTTTAGTGCTTTTTTTATGCGGATTTTCTGTATACTCCTTGATAACTGCCGCTATTTGCTTGATATTTTGATGATCAACAAATTTTACTAAACCATTATAGCATTCTTTAAAAACAGGTATATGTGATAAAATTGTAGGAATATTAAAATACAAAGCTTCCATCGGAGTCATGCCGAAACCTTCATATTTACTTAAATTGATATAAAATCTGGCATTGCGGTAAAGCTCTTTTAATTCAGAATCAGATACATAATCAAGAAAAAGAATTTCCCTTTCGGCTTTTTCTTTACCCACGGTACGGAAAAGTTCCTGATAGCCCCAACCTTTTTGGCCTACAATCAACAATTTATAGTCGCTGAGATGATATTTTTTGAAGTACAGAAAAGCTTTGATTAAAGTGTTGATGTTTTTTTTCGGTTCCAGAGTGGAAACTGTTAAGATGTAATTTCTGGGAATCTTAAATTTTTTTTTGGTTTTGCTTGAATCTTTATTAAGGGAATCTTTTAAAACATTGCTTAATCCCGGATAAATAAACGAAATACTCTTTTCCGGCAGATTGGCATATGCACTCAATTCCTCCTGTATGGTTTTGGAAATGGTTATGATGTGCAATGCCTTATTTGCCGCTATTCTTGTTGTAAATTTATAAATTGAGCTGGTTTTGGGTGAATAATAATACGGAAACTTGATCGGCGACAGGTCGTAAATAAATTGGATAGTTCTGGGAAATGCCAGACTGAAGAGCTGATAGGAAAAAGATAAAAACAGGTCAAGTTCCTTTGCTTTGGCATTATTGGCAACTTTCCTGATCCAGCGCGTACCTTTTAAGGGCAAATGCCTGGGAAAAGGCAAGGAAATCCAGTGAATGCTTTTTCTTTTTGGCAGAAAATTCGGTTTTGCTCCGGAGTAATATAAAAAATATTCGTTTTTCTTGTCCAGATTTAGTAATGCCTGGGTCAGATTTTTTGCATAAGTACCGATTCCAGCCTGGTCTTTAAGCATTGGTGAAATGTCGATGCCGATTTTCATTAGTTTGTAAAACGGTATTTAATTAACTGCCAGATAATATCAAAGCCGTCAAAAAACTGGATTTTTTTGCCTTGTTTATGCAGCCTGGGCATAAAAAGTACATCGGTTTCCACAATTTTCCAGCCTTTTTTAAAAGCTTTGATAATCCATTCGGTTTCTAGGCCAAAACGGGTTGACTTTAAATTGAGCTGCTTGAATTTGCTCACCAGGCAGAGCTTATAAGAGCAAAGTAAATCATTTAAGTATTTACCGTAAAGTATTTTTGCAAGCACTGAAGTAATTACCCGTGCCAAATTCTGTAAGATCCCGGATTTCCCTCCTTTTTTTAAAATTCTGTTGCCGTTTACCATGTCAATACTCGGTTCATTTTCAATAATTTCCATCATTTTAGCAATTACCCCGATATCAAGCTCCAGATCGGCATCTTCGACGATCATGTATTTGCCCTTGGCATATGCTGCAGCCTGTCTGACACCATATCCCTTACCCATATTTTGAGCGTGCAAAATCAATTTGAATTTAAATTCCTGGTAAAGTTTTTTCAGCAGTTCCCTGCTGCCGTCTGTGCAATAGTCGTCAATTACAATAAGCTCTTTAGACACCGGCAGCGCTGACAGCCTGCGTATAGCCTGTTCAACGGTCTGGGCTTCGTTAAATACCGGCATTATGATAGTCAACAAAGGCCGGTTTATTTTAAAAGAATCTTTACTAGTTAAAGACTTTTGCATGTTTGGTAATTTTTTACTTTGAATAATCGCTTGCGGGTCTTTTTGTTTCAAATTCCCAGGCGCTTTGAATTATATCTTTTAAAAGGTATTGGGCTTGCCAGGCCATTTTTTCCTTAATTTTTAAATGGTCACATACCAGTATTGCAGGGTCTCCGGGTCTGCGCGGACCCATTTGATATTCCATTTTTTTTCCTGTGACTTTTTCTGCGGAACTGATCACTTCTTTAATACTGGAACCCTGCCCTGTGGCTACGTTAAATACTTCGTAGCCTTGATGTTTTTTTAAATAGTCTATTGCTTTTAAATGGGCGTCAACCAGGTCAAGAATATGGACGTAATCGCGCACAGCAGTACCGTCGGATGTCTCATAATCAGTGCCGAAAACCGTAAATTTAAAGCTAGAATCAAGAAAAGCATGCAAAAGTCGTGGGATTATATGGGTTTCATCCTGGTGCCTTTCGCCGATCAGGCCTTTGTAGCTGCCTGCCGGATTGAAATATCTAAGAGAAACGGCATTCATTCCTTTAAAAGTGCAGTAATCTTTCAGAATCATTTCCATAATTAATTTACTTGTGCCGTAGGGGCTTTCCGGACGTGTTGCTGCAGTTTCCTTGATGGGGACTTGGTCCGGAGTGCCGTAAACCGCAGCAGAAGAGGAAAAGATCACGTTATTCATATTGTAATCCAGTAGAGTTTGAAAAAGATTCTGGCTGCCCATGACATTATTGGTCATATAATTTACGGGATTATCCGTTGATTCTTTAACTAGGGCATATGCGGCAAAATGGATGACTGCGTCAAATTTTTTACCGGAAAGAGTTTTGCACAGCCTCTCTAGGTCGCGCAGGTCAACATGTAAAAATTCAAAGTCTCCTGCATATTTTTTAATTAAATCCAGGGTTTCCTTTCTGCCGCGCTCCATATTATCCAAAATAGTGACTTCATGGCCAAGTTCGATGAGCTTTAACGCAGTATGGGAACCGATGTATCCTGCTCCGCCTGTTACAAGTATTTTCATTAATTATCGCTAATATCTATATTATTCCTGAAAATTTACTGAATTCCTTATTAATTTTACTAATTTAACCCGTGCAAAGGAATTATTTTATGCGAATTTAAAGGTAAAGTATATCATCCGCTGCATGCCGGTATAAATCAGTTCCGAGTCTTTTTTGGTCGATAATATGTCCGATAATTCCGATTGACCTTGACAGGACAAACAAGGCATTAAAGATTTCCATTTTTAATAGTTCAAATATCTGGTCATTGTCTAACGGTGTCCCTTTTAGGATATCCAGAAAAACCGCGGCAATGGCACCGTCAACATTCAATATTAGGTTATTTTTCTTCTTTAAAGTTTCGGTTTCTACTGCTAATGCATAATCCAGATATTTTATTTGCTTTAAGTTTTTTTTAGCAAACTTTTTAAGCACAGTTACTCTGTGATCAGGGTTTTGGACAGATTTGGTGCGGTGGCCGATACCCATGATTAATTCGCCTTTGACTTTCATACTGCTGACAAAGTCTTGTGGAGTTGTGTTTTTATTCGCTTGACTGAATATCCATTGGGCAGCTACGTCTATGGCTCCGCCGTGCCTGGGACCGATTGTTGCTAATCCGCTAATCAGGCTGGAAACCAAATCTTTACCAGCTCTTGCCGTGACAATTGCATTATGGGTTGTGGCTACCGCAGGCCCATGATCAGCAGCCAGTTTCAAGCAGAGTTCCAGAAACTGTTCGCCTGTTTTATTTAAAAGACCTTTAAACCACAAGGCATTGATTAAATGTCCCAGCGGCTTTTCCAGGTAAGCATCCAGGGGAGTTTTATTTATCAGAAACTCCTCGCCGCGGTCGTCGGAAATTGAGGAGGTTATTGAACTGGCTTTACGCACCACCCCGTTTTTAACAGCTTCGGTAAAATCAAGTGGAGGCATTTGATAGTTTGTTTTTTCCGGTTCCTGATAATTTTTGGCTGACTGGACTTTATTTTGAAATACTTTTTTGATCAGCAGACCTAAATCGTTGTAAGATTTTGGTACAAAAGCACCGGACTGTTTGAGAGCAGTGTTTTTTGCCTGGGCAGATTCAAGATTTACCCCCGACCTAGCACCGGCATGTCCGAATTGTACTTCTGTAGGAAAAAGACTGGCTACAGTTCCGATTACCCAAGCCACGACTGGTTTAGTAATGTGTTTCTTTTTAAGTGCTGCGACAACTTCATATTCAGCTGTGCCGCCGATTTCACCAAGCGTAACCAGCATTTTCACTCCGGGTTCCTTAGCCAGACGCAGTATATTTTCCAGCAGGGTAGAGCCGGGAAATTTATCACCACCGATGGCAATGCCTTCATAAACCCCGTCAGTATTTTCACTGATAACATGATAAAGTTCGTTGGACATGCCTCCGGAAACTGCAACAACGGCAACACTGCCTTTACGGTATAACCTGGACTCAATAATATTTTCAATAGTTCCGCCGGTGTTGCCGATTTTAAAGTCACCCGGACGGATAGCACCAACAGTTGCCGGACCTATCAGCCATTTATTCCTGGAATCTGCAAGGCGGATTAGTTCCCTGGTTTCGTTTTCGCGCATGCCTTCTGCAGTAATGGCGACTGTGCGGATAGTTTTGCTTAATATAGCTTGTTTGCTGGTTTCAAAAGCGCTGCGGTATGAGGCAAAGTTTACAAAAACGTCTGCTTCTGGATGCTTATTTATAGCTTCGACAATGGATTTGTAAACCGGAAGTATGATTTCCTGTCCACCGAAAAAGCATTTATGAAAACCGCCATGGTTTGGATTAACAACAGCAATAATGCTGGGATTCTTTTTGCGGCAGAGCCAGTCGTAGTCCAGCATATTCTGGATAGGCTGGGGATGCTCGTTATAAAAAATTGCCTGTGTTGTCCTGGAAAATAAAGGTTTTTCTGGGAGTTGCTTCATTTATTTTCAGCCAACGCTAAATTAATTATTTCAGTCATATACATTTCCGGACCGTGCACTTCAACAAAAAGTCCGGATTTGCCGAGTTCTTTCTTAATATAAGCAAGTCCTGCTTTATAGTTAGGTCCCCCGCGCCTGACATAAGTTGTTACTTTTTGCATTTTTAATTGCCTGACGTGATTTTTTAAAGCTTTAACAATCCCAATAAAGGTATTTCTAATATCGGTGAAATTGGCTATGCCGCCTGCAATAAAAAGTATTTTATTTTTTGCAGTACTTTTCAGCATTTGTGTAATTATAATATTTGCATAGGCATAGGTCTCATCAATATTAGGATTGCCGCTATATTCTCCATAATTGGCCAGTTCTTTCTGGAATCCCAAATCCCCTACAGTGTCTGCAAAAATGATACTGCTGCCCCCTCCTGAAGTCAGAAGCCAGATTCGGCCGTTGGGATTAAGCACTTTAAATTTTAAAGAAGCTCCGGTTTTTTCATCCAAAGCCTGTATTTGCTTTTCAGCTTCGGTTCTGGAGCTGCCGAATACTGCAGGAAATTCAATTTTATCAGTCTGCTCCCATAAATGTTTTTTGGCAAATAAGGCAGAGTCATCCAGCCTGGCTACTAAATCAAGCATAATTACCCGGCCGTTTTCAACAATTAATGGATTAATTTCCAGGTAAGTAAAATCCAGCAGTACAAACAATTGATAAATGGCTGAAATAAAAGGTATAATTATATTTCGGACATTCATGTCCGAAATATTTTGGGATATTTGTTTCTGTAAGTTAGTTTCTAGTGGCTCTGCTTCAAGAAAATTGCCTGCTTGAAATTCTAATACTTTCCCCCAGTTTTCTTCAATATCAATACCCCCATGCGTAGAAAAAAATATTTTGTTATAGGTGCGCTCACTTTTTATAGCCAGATAGAATTCTGAGGTATGCTGATAAAAAGGTTCCACAATAAAATTTTGCAGCCTGCCCGTAACTCCCTGATCCTGCTTGTTGCGGTAAACAGTGACTTCACCCCGCATTTTTTTGGTGATCCAATCCTTTATTTTTTGGGGATTTTTGTTAATAAAGATTAAATTGTTCTTGCCTCTTTTGCCAAAGAGTTCATCAGGTTTAACTACATATCCCTGGGTAAACTCCGGAAATGAAATATTAGAAATATTTTCCGGAGTAATTAAAAAACCCGGATACTTATAATTAGACTTTGGTAGATATTCAGACAAAAAATGATACAGTAGCCTTTTTCCGAATAGCTCTCTTATTAGTCTTTGCGCCATATTTTAGATTTATTATAGATATTGCTTTAAATTCTTCTTTTTAATTTCGTTGAGTACTTCCTTGATTCTGGGGATATTATCTTTATGGCAGATGAAAAGAGCGTCATTCATATTGACAATAATGAAACCGTCCAAACCGATTGTGGCCAGCATCTTGTTTTTTTCCAGATTATATATCAATGAATCGGTAGTATCCGGGGCAATCACTTCACCCTTGGTTACATTTGCCGTATGGGTTTTCTGAAAAAACTGTTTTAATGCATAAAGTGTACCCGGATCCTGCCATTTGTAGCTGGCTTC
>DATDWK010000151.1:0-13342 GCA_035289685.1 Candidatus Dojkabacteria bacterium | reverse complement strand
AAAATCAGCATAGTAAAAACTGTTGTCACGAGCAGGAACTGCCCGTACTGGTTGGCATCTGTCTGGGATATCGCTTCCCTCCTTAACTGATATAGCACCTGGTCAATACTGTTGACAAAATTATTTATCTGGTCATTGATCAAGTCAAAATTTTCAACCTGACTGGCAACAGCAGCTGGTGTGGGATTTTTTTCAAGAGTTGCCACAACACTTTGAGCTGCACTGCTGATATTCTGAAAATATTCGTTGGAATATGTAAGCAGAATAATAGTATCAGAGGAAAATTCTACAATATAGCCGTCAACCCTATGTTCATCTGTAATCATCTTCTGGTTGCCGGACCAGATATTCAGAGTATTTGCGAATTCTTCCGTGAGTCTTTCTATTTCAGCTTCACTTTTGGCAAGCTGCAGAGCATATCCTGTCCTGCCAATCTGCTCGGATAACGCCCTTTGCTTTCCGATAGTATCAAAAATGGGTACTGCCAGCAGCTCCTTATTAATTGCATCAAAAACGATTTTTTGGCCGATGATCAGAGAAATGCCCAAAACTAAGAGGAGAATTAGGAAACGAAATATAATACCGAAAAAGCTTTTGTTCACTCTTATAAGTTCGGAAATTAATCCATGCTTTCTATGTAGTTATTGACCATGGTCATCAGATCCTTGAGCGAAATATTTGTTTTGACAATATAGTCAACAGCTCCCAGGGATTTGCCTCTTTCGACTTCCTCTGCCTGGTCCAGGTTGGTAAGAATGATAATCGGAACCGGACTTTTCTGCTTGACCTTGAGCTCCTCAAGCACTTCAAATCCGTTCACTTTGGGCATTAAGATATCCAGAAGAATCAAATCGGGTTTCTCTTCTGCAAACTTTTGCAGGGTTTCTTCACCGTCCCTGGCCGTAACCACTTTAAATCCCAGCTGCTCAACACGGTTTTTCAGGATTTCCAGCAACGAGGTTTCGTCTTCAGCAATGAGTATTTTTTTTGCCATCAGAGGTTATAATTAATAAATTTTCTTACAATTTACATTATCCTGTAAAGTAATTCAAGAAGCTTATATTAATTATCTTGTTCAGACAATAATAATAACTTTACTAATAGTCAGCAGGAATTTCATAATAACCGGACAACCTGCGCACATAATTTTCAAAATTATTATAAATATGCAGCCGTGAAAGTACAAACCTCTGGCTGAACCTGTGGTCTATGACTTTTCCGCAGGAAAAACCCAGCAAATAAGCGCTGGACTGCGTCCAGGCCAGAGCTTTGCTTTTGGCAACACAGCCGGGATAGGCAATTGACACTACTTGTTTTCCAGTAGCCGCCTGCAAGGCATACTTGCTATTCTGTATTTCATCAGCAAAACTGGCGTCATCGGTAATTTTTGTTAAATCAGCATGGGTTGCGGAGTGTGAATCAATGACCATACCATTGTCAGACATCTCTCTTAATCTCTGCCTCGAAATAGCCGACTTGCTTGAAGGAACATAAAAAACTCCCGTTAAACTGTATTTTTTTAAAATGGGATAGGCATTTTGATAATGCCCGATGGTACCGTCGTCAAAAGTGATCATCACTGATTTCTGTTCAGGATTTTTACCGCTTTTAAGTATGTCATAAAATTCTTTTGGTGTAAGGCTGCGATAATTTTTTCTTACCAGATAGGCCATCTGTTCTTCAAACATTTCCGGAGTCACATATAAATGCCTGGTCTTGATATTATCAGGCTGGGCTGTAATGTTATGATACATAAGTACCGGAATTCTTACAGTACCTTTCGCCTGTTCAGTAAGGGGAACATCATAATCCGCAATAAAATTCCGGCTGTTTTCAGAATAAACCAGCCAGGGATTGACTTCGGGAAATTTGCTGTAAACCAACCCCAGAAATATTTTTTCCTGTGAGGTTTCTTGGGATTTGCCCACCAGCGTCAGATACTGTGCCTCCTGGGCATCCGGTTGAGTGGACTGTAAAGCAACCACCTTGATCAAAAACTCTTTTAATAGTATTTGCTCACGCCCCGTAATTCCTTGAGGGGTCAGTTCCCTACCCGCAAGAAATTCCAGATTTGCAAAAAGGTCCATACTGGAGGCTAAAACACTGCTACCGTATGAAGTCAGCAGATCCTGCTCCTCAAGGCCTTGGTAAATATACTTTAATAAATAAACCAGATTTGCAAAAAGCTCAACTTCTGGCTGCAGGTAAACCTCCTGCTCTTCCATAGGTAATTTTTGCCCGGTTAAATCCGCTGGTATTTCAATATAGGAATTGCGCGCTTCCGCCTCCAAAAGAAATGCCAGAACTGTTTTTTGCTCAAGGTACTTCCCGTATAAGGTTTTTTGGCGGCTGAAAATTTTTTCAGTGTTCAATAATCCCTGCTTAACTACTGTCGCTTCGGAATTAATAATTTTTTCTGCAGGCATTTCCGAAATTTCATTTAAACCCTCCAGAAATTCCTGTTCATTCAAAAAATCAAGTTTCAAATCTTTTGCTTTGTTAAATGGAACAATTTCAACACCCGTATCATTATCCGCAATACTGTTAGGGCTGGGTCCGGAAAAATAACTTTCAGCTGTATAAACCTTGCGCCACAGGGAAAGTGCATCCGTTTCCTTGAGTGCATCGGCTATCAACTCCGCCTGTTTACTCCAGCCTCCCGACTCATCTTTGCCGTTAAATCCGGCCAGTTTTTCTATTGCAATTAGATAAGCTGAATATTCGTCAGCGCCGGTGTTTAAAAGATTTTCCGCTTCCCGGAAAATCTGCAGATTGCTTTCCAGTGCATTGTTACTTTCAGGATCAGCCTCGCCTTTCTGCCAGGATTCATGTATTGAAATTAAATTATCCAACAGCCTGTCTAGTAAAGGGTACAGCTTTTCCACAACCAGGTTGTAATAAATAAGACTATTCTGGGTGTTCAAATAGTGCAGCACGCTATCGGCGCTGATAAAAACCGGCACATTCCGGTCCAGTAAATTTTTATATCCGGCAGTGAATGTTGTCAGGGGAGTGGATAATTCACTGACAGAGTAATTCAGCAGCTCTGATTTTTCCCAATACGATAACTCCAGATTTGATTTAGCCGTGAAAACATCGGAAAAATTATCCGGCAGTTTTTTTAATGGCAGGGTAATATCATTATCGGAAACAGTGCTTGAACTTTGTGCTTCCAGGGTAAAATCTCTGGAAGAAAACCCGGGTGCAGAAATTGTTTCTTCCGGTTTTGCTTCCCAGATTTTGTAACCAAGAGAATTAAGAGCCCTGTACGAGAAAATCCCCAGAAGCAATATACTGGCAAGGAGAAGCAAAATAACCGGCAGGATTTTTATTTTCACCAATTTTACGGAAAAATTTTATGAAAATAGTGTATCTGCATCATTATATTGCGAAAATACCCCAATGCCAATACTTATAATTAATTTGTGATAAAGTATGTTTTAATATGTAAATTAGAGTTTTACTGATCCGTACATATGTTCATTGATCTCATCGGCATTTTTTTTGCTTTTCTTGCCACAATCGGTTATGGTTTGTCTTCTGCCACAGCAAAGATTCCCGTAAAGGAGTTTGGAAACATACCTACAATCTTTTTCCGCAATATCCTGGCGACCTTGATCATTTTTATAATAATGCTGGCGACCACTTTGGGCTATACCTTTAACATGGATGCAGCTGTCTTCACCCTGCTGCTCTCAATTATAGGCTATCTGGGACTGATCTTTTTATATAAAGCTCTTCACAGTGCCAAGGTTGGAGTCATTCTGCCGATCTTAAGCTCCACATCAATTTTTACCATAGTTTTTTCCTTTATATTTTTCCAGGAAGTTCTGCCGGCAAAAAAACTGCTGCCGATTTTTCTAATTATTTCAGGTGTCATGCTTTTCTCGGTGCAATTCAAAGATTTCCGCAACTCGCAGATTTTCAAAAAGCAAAGCGGGATTGTTTATGCACTGGCAACCTGCATTCTCTGGGGTCTGATGTTTGCTTTTATCAGAATTCCTGTCAAGTCGTTCGGACCCATTTATACATCGTTTTTTATAGAAGCAGGGGTACTGGTATTGAGCTTTTTCACCCTGATTGTTACCAGGGTGAAAATAAAAATCCCGCCTAAACCGCTGCACCTGCATATAGGCCTGGTTGCCATATTTACGGTCATGGGTACGGTGTTTTTTAATGTAGCCGCAAAATATATCAGTGTCTCAATTGTCAGTGCTGTGAGTGCCACCAGATCTTTAGTAGCAGCGCTTTATGCAAAAAAAGTACTCAAAGAGGAATTTGAACCCAAACAGCTTGTCGCAATATTATTAAGTGTAGTCGGGTTAATAACTTTGTCGCTTTCCTGAAACTTGGTATCTTTGACACAATTAACTTTGTTTCAATTTTTTTGTCCCTGATGATGAGCGGAATAAATTAAGAGCCCCAGAGCAAACAATGCTGCATTTTTAATAATATATTGTCCTTCCAGTGTAGGCACCAAAAATCCGTTCCAGGCCAGGGCAGGCAATAATACCAGGGGTAGGACTGTGGTAAATAAATGTACAGTCATCAAAACAAAAGCAAGCTTTGTCAATTTCGGAAATAAAAAAAGCAGGCCGATCACCACCTCGTAAGTTGCAAAAATAGCATAAAAACTGGTAAAAGGGATAATTGTAACAGTTCGGGTATACAGTTCAAAAACCAGCAGGCTTGCCGGGCTTAAACCGAATATCTTTAATAGACCGAACCAGATAAATATCAAAGCCAAAGAAATTCTGCCGATAATTAAGGCGATTCGCGGTGAAATTTTAGGAATTTCGATTAAATCCAGTATTTTAAAATAAAAACTAAATCTGTGATTTATTAAACTTTTCCTTTAACGGCTGCAAATAATAATCACGCCAGCCCTGCTCCACATTTTCAAAATCTTCTTCGGGAATGTCCTTATGTGTTATGGTCAGCTTAGTTCCGGCTGCTCCCTTCTTAATCTGCTCAAAGGTAAAAGTCACAGTTGAAAAATGCCCTTCGGGCCAGGCTGAACCTTCTGCCCTCCACAGCTGTACAATCTTTTTATCGGGAATTAAAGTGAGGTTTTTACCGTGGATATCGCCGTCCCAGACTGTAAATCTTCCGTCCGCATCCCGGCTGATCCGCGCCTGTGAACTGGTCATTTCAGAATGCCTGGCTGAATCCATAAACATCTCATAAACCTGGTGCGGACCTGTGTTTAAAACTACCGACTCACGATAGGTTTTGGTTTTGATGTCCATAATTAAGAAGCTATATGTTAAAATAACTTTAATATTAACATAATTTTCTTTATGTTTATGCAAAAAATTTTCCCGAAAAAACTATCCCAAGGAGATAAAATTGCGGTCATAGCACCGGCACAGTCAATGCATATCATTGGTAAGGAAAGCAGGCAGTTGGCAAATCAGCGCTTTAAGCAGCTGGGCTTGGATCTGCTATTCGGGGAGCACATTGAAGAAATGGATGATTTTGTCTCTACCTCAATCAACAGCCGAGTGGAAGACCTGCACAATGCTTTTGCAGATAAAAGCGTCAAGGGAATCATTTCTGTAATTGGAGGTTTTAACTCCATCCAGCTGCTGGAATATCTTGATTGGGGACTTATTAAAAATAATCCTAAAGTATTCTGCGGTTTTTCAGATATTACAGTCCTGAACAATGCCGTTTATGCAAAAACCGGTCTGGTCAATTATTCCGGTCCGCATTACAGCACTTTCGGACAAAAACTTTTTCTGGATTACACTGTCGATTACTTTAAAAAATGCCTGTTTGGCGAACAGCCGTTTCAGGTCATCCCTAGCAGTGAGTGGACAGACGACCGCTGGTGGCTAAATCAAGATGACAGGCATCCCCAAGCCAATGAAGGTTTTTTGGTAATTAATGAGGGTGAGGCTCAAGGTACCATTTTAGGTGCAAACCTTTGTACTTTAAACCTTTTGCAAGGTACTGAATATTTTCCAGACCTAGCAAGCTCTATTTTATTTCTTGAAGACGATTCCCAATCCGACGCTGTTACCTTTGACCGTGACCTGCAGTCGCTGATGCTGCAGCCGGCTTTTTCAAAAGTTAAAGGTATAGTCATAGGAAGATTTCAAAGGGATTCAAAAATGACTGACGAATTATTGAAAAAAATAATTGCCACCAGACCAAAGCTGGATAAAATTCCAGTTGTGGCGAATGCAGATTTTGGACATACCGATCCCAAAATTACCTTTCCCATAGGGGGTACAGTCAATATAAGTGTTGCCAACAAAAAAGTAAAAATTGAAATAAATGCTCATTGATGTTAATATCTTATTTAGATTTACAACTTTTATGCCACAATTTTTTTACTGACTAAATGTTGTTTTCCCTTTTGATTACCTGACTTGCACTGCCAAAGAATGGAGTACACAAAAAAATAAGTGA
Organism: Candidatus Dojkabacteria bacterium; assembly: GCA_035289685.1. Classification (GTDB taxonomy): domain Bacteria; phylum Patescibacteriota; class Dojkabacteria; order B142; family OLB20; genus DATDWK01. The sequence goes on along the minus strand of DATDWK010000151.1, from coordinate 6,925 downwards.
ATAATAATATATATTAACGTTTTTTATATATTCAAATTAATTTACATTTTTAAAAACTATTATCATGCTCTTTCTGACTAAATCACCAAGAGATACATGTTTTTTAAAAGTGTAATTTTTTTTATAAACTTTAGTTTAATAAGAGACAATTGAAAATGGATATAGAGCAGGAACAACAGCTCTTGAGGAAAGCTAAGAAATCACTGGAGGCTTTTGGGGAACTCTATAATTACTATTTACCCAAAATTTATGCCTACGTTTTTAACAGACTGGGGGACAGGCACGCTGCAGAAGATATTACCTCCATTACTTTTGTTAAAGCCATCGACAATATTAAAAAGTACCAGGACCGCGGGCAGCGGTTTGGTGCCTGGCTGTATAAAATTGCGCACAATTTAATTATTGACTTTTTTAAAGAGCACAACACTTTTAAAATATATAATTATGACGAAGCTATAAAAAGTATTGACGATATTTTTGCTGAAGAAGACTCGCGCTTAATTGAAAAGGAAGAGAATAAAAGAATGGTACTGGAAGTAATGCGCTTACTGCCAAGAACTTATCAGCAAATACTGTCATTGAAGTTTTTTGCTGAACTGGAGAACGAGGAAATTGCTGAAATTTTAAACTGCTCTAAAAGCACTCTGGCGGTCAAATTACACCGGAGCCTGAATTCTTTTAAACAAAAATTTAATAAAATATTTAAACAAGAGCTATTATGAGCAACTATAAAACAGTAAAAGGCAAGAAAGCGTTCAGCGTTGAAGATTTGTTAAAAGGAGCAAAACTGCTTTCTCCGGAACCGCAAATTGTCACTCCGGAATTTAAAAATAAATTGCGGGCACAATTGGAAGAGCAGCTTTACGGTAAAAACCGAGCCGTTTCCCTTGTTGACAAAGTTAAGGGATTCTTCAATATCAATATTACCAAACCGGCATTGTTTGGAATGGGCATGCTCACCTCATTTTTTGCACTGGTATTTCTTTTGATCTCCTTTGGAATTCCCAACGATTTTTCCGCCCGGGCTTCGCTGCTTGATGGAAATGTTCAGATCAAAGCATTCTCCAAGAGCATTTGGGTTCAGCTTACATCAGATACGGTCATCTACGAGGGGGACGAATTACGGACAGATCCTGATGCGCGCGCAGAAATCACCCTGGCAGACGGCAGCAAGGTCAGGATGGACGGTGATTCGCAATTCAGATTTCTGACTCTAAGAAAAAGTTCAGTGGCGGTACATCACCTTTCAGGAAACCTTTACCACAGTTTAGTGGAATCGCAAACCAATTATAAAGTTGTTGTTGATGACTACGAAGTCATGGCACTGGCAAGTGACTTCACTACCTATAGACTGGATAAAAACTTCAGAATTAAAGTTATTGCCAATAGTGTAAAAATTCAAAAAAGCAGTGACGGAGAGGAACAATTTGCTCCGCAGGTGATTTACCAGGGTAATAAATACGAGAGACAAGGACTATTGCCGCCATATGTGGCTGCAATCACGAATGAAGAAGCAAAATCCAGCTTTCTTTTCTGGAACCGGGAACTTGAGCTGGCACAGGGATCGGATTTAGGTTTCCTTGCTTATATCAACCTTGAGGATCCGACTGATAACGATACTCAGCGCGAGCTGTTATCTGAGATGACGGCTGAAGAGAACGAAGAGAGCCAAGATCCGCTGCAGGAAGAGGAATCGCAACTATCAGCAGCTACAAATTATCAGGTTAATACCACTCAAAACCAAGATTCAGAAGACAACCGGCAACTGCCGGATGACCAAAACCAGACCGGCGGTGCCGGTGATGAAGGTGCCAATGAAGAATCCGCAAGTGAAAAAGATAAAGACTACCCCGCTGACTACCCCGCTACTTCAAGGAGGGATCTGACTTATCAATTCAGCTTCCATTTTGAATAGAGCTCATTCAACAGAAAATTAGCTTTATATTAACCTTGGTGCCAAAAAAATCTTCACTTATTATTATCATTGGAGCTATAATTATTTTGAGCGGACTGCTGGTTTTTTACTTCTTAAAAAATCCAGTGACTGCTCCAAACCAGCAGAATGAGGCAAGTTTAAATAAAGATCCGGATTCACAGACAACAACTATTCTGCCAACATCTAATTTTTTAACAGAAATTCCAGCCATGCAAATTACCAGCAGCGCTTTTCAGGATAATGAGCAAATCCCGGATACTTTTACTTGTAACGGCAAAAATATCAACCCACCGCTGACTTTTGTAGACGTAGTTAAAGATGCCAAGAGCCTTGCCCTGATTGTACATGATCCTGATGCACCCGGTGGGGATTGGATTCACTGGCTGGTCTGGAATATTCCGGCAACAATCAGCGGCATTGCGGAAGCTTCAGTCCCCGAAAGCGCAGTACAGGGCACCAACGACTTCGGTAAAACCAGCTACGGGGGACCCTGCCCTCCCAGCGGCACCCATCATTACATTTTCGAACTTTACGCTTTAAACTCCCTGCTGGATTTACCGGGCAGCGCCAAAGTGCAGGATCTGCAAAATGCCATGAAGGGCCACGTTTTGGCATCCAGGAAACTTACCGGATTGTATTCAAAAAAATAGTATTACTTACCAAACCGCTGATTAATGGATCCGATCCCGGCTGAAATCACAAATAAATTGCCCTATCTTTTATTGCCATGTATCTTTGCCATAGGCGGTGCTGGTCTAGGATTACGTCTCGGCGGTTTTATAGATCACTGGGGGGTTGATCCCAATGAACATTACCGCATGCCCATTGGCAAGGCCGGAATAATATGTGCAACTGCATTTGCACTTATCGGTTTAGTCGGCGGATGGTATATAATATCAGGTGTAATTTATTAATTATATTTCTTAAATAAAATTACTATTACAGACCTTACCCAAAAAAAGTGCGTTCCGTGTGAGGGCGGCACTCCGCCTTTAACAGCTGATGAAATAGCCGCCTACCAAAAACTGCTCGGTACCCCATGGGATGTCAGCGGTGACCTGCGTAAAATCTCTAGGGGTTTTAAATTTAAAAACTTTGCAACAGCGCTGGAGTTTATAAACAAAGTTGGAAAAATCGCCGAACAGCAAGGTCACCATCCGGACATTTACCTGCACAATTATAATAAAGTGCGCATTGATTTATGGACGCATGCTATTGGCGGGCTTTCGGAAAATGATTTTATTATGGCCGCGAAAATTAACGCTATTATCTAATTTCACTGCCGTGCATTTAATGAAAATAGCTGCCTCAAACTTCCTTTATACGCAAATGGTCGATAAAAGCATCAGGTTCTAGCTTACTTTGAAATACTTCCCGTCTTAATTTTGTAAACCTTGCCAGTACTTCAGTATAACCATTTAAGATTCTTCTATACTCTGCTGATCTAGTTGACAAATTGAGCTCTTGAAGTAAATGCTGGTCTTTAATAAATCTCTTTACAGCTTCTTCATCTGATTCCTTTTTTTTCTCAAACCTGGCTAAGGGTTCACATAAAAAATCCAGACCGATTTTTAAAAGTCTCTGATCTACTCTAGCTAATGCTTTTGTTACCTGCATACCAAATAAACCTAAACGGACAACTGCCGCACTCTGCCTTAAAGCTAAAGAATAATATTCTTTATAATTTGTAGGCTCATCTGTAGGTTTTCCGTCTTCATCATCATAATACTCATATAGATATCCTCTACGACGGGGTTGGGTTAAGACATCGAAAGTGTGCTCTATGTTGGCAACTGCTCCGTCAAAAATTTTTCCTGCAATTTTTTCTTCAAGGAAAAATCCTATATTCTGAAGTCTGTTTTGAATATAAAAGTTAATACTTAATAAATATTTATTTATAAATGTCCTGGCGTCATTTATCACTTTAACTGCTTCACTAGGCACTTCAGTATTTACTCTACGCCGGGATCTGCCAACAAAAATACTTTGGACAAGGCTATCACGAATATCAAGAGAATCCCCTATTTCAGGTGCAGTAAGCAAGTCCACAACCTGATATGGTCTAAGTGTAAAACCATGGGGTGTCAACGCTCCCAGTTTTTCACCTAAATCCTTTAACCTAAAATGAGGAAAGTAGTTTAAACTTTCACCGAATTCGCCGCCCATAATCATATCCAATATTAAATATGGGCAGCATTAAGGGGATTATATCCTATTTCCCATAGAATTATCTATGTGGGTATTTTAAAGGGGGAACATACTTTTCTTTGAGGAAGAGACTTAGGTAAGAAAATTAATAACGCTACCACCCCGCAGAGAATTATCAGCTAATACAAGTTCGACTCCATACACTAAAGCAGTTTGTACAGCATCTGCTCTGAATCCAAATTCTAAAGCTTTTTCTGATAATCCATGATCAAAATCACCTGGCAAATTATCGACTTCTTCATATGCAGTTAAGCTTTTCCCTCCTTTAACTTCAACTTTTACAGTTACAATATCTGCCACTTGAATGAATACTGATTAAGCATTTATTTAAGTTTAATATATTTTTTCCACTTCAGTCAATATTAAACCTACTTAGGTATAAACTCTGTTAATATCTCGGGTTTCCTTACTGATTAGGTATTTTAATTGCCTGACTATCACGGAAATTTCTCAGCGGATCAAAATGAAAATAACGTAACCTAAATCTAAAATATGTAAAAGGATTATTAGCGGAAAAACTTCTCAAAGCCATTAAACAACCCTGTAGCCTATCGCCACCATTAGGATTATTTAAAACATGTATTCCATTTGCAGCCAATTTCATATCTCCCCCTAAAATTAAAGCACTTATTAAAGCCTGATTACAACAACCCAATTGTTGCCTTCCTTCTGCTTCACATAAACCTTCGGGCCCCAGGTATCTTGGTGTTAAGGGAAAATTTGCTGCACTATTTGCTGCTTTTAAATTCGGGGTATCTTTTAATTCCGCAAACGGACATACAAACTGATCCATAGCTACATTCTCTCAACAGTTTTAATACCCAGTAAATCCAAGCCCCTTTTAACTATAGTAGCAACAGCCTGGGTCAGCACTATCCTGGCAGTACGCAAATCCTGATCTTTTTCTTTAAGCACAGGATTGTGCTTATAAAACAAATTAAATCTCTGGGCCAGATCAAACAGGTAAGCACAGAGAATATTGGGCGACAGGTGTTTAGTTGCTTCAATAATTACCTCCGGGAATTTATATAACTGCCTTAATAAAGCAACCTCTTGCTCATCCTTGAGCAGCTGTGCCAACTTTTCTGCAGACAGCTTTTCGGCATCTTTGGCTAAATCTTCATATAAACCCGCCTCCCGGCCGTCCGAAACAATTCTGTTGGCCCTGGCAAAGGTATACTGCAGATAGGGTCCAGAATTGCCCTCAAAGTTTAAACTTGTCTTCATATCAAATGCCAGATAGCTGAAGGGGCTGACATTTAAAAATGAATATTTTATGGCTCCTACACCAATTACTTCAGCAAGCTCTGCTATTTCACTCTCGGACAAATCGCCACGTTTATCAGTGTCAGGAATTTCTCCACGCTTCTCTAATATCTTTCTGATATTTGCAGCAGCCTCGTTTAAGATAACTTCGCCAAGTACAATGTTACCCTTGCGCGAGGACATTTTGCCCTTTTTCAAACCGACAAATTCATACGGGTTATGGTATTGTCTGTCTGCCAGTTCCGGATGAATCAACTCTATTGCCTTTATTGTTGACTTGAAGTAACTGATCTGTTCTACAGCAACATTGAAAATTAATAAATCTATATTACCGAAGTCTTTAAATTCCATATTGGGAACAAGTCCTAACTGTTTGCTTTCGTAAGTCGGCAAGCCTTCACCGGTCATGTAAACCCTGGTATCAATTCCGTAGGGAGCACCGTCAAAAATCAGAGCGCCTTTGCTTTTGGTCAGAACACCCATAGCAATACCCCTTTGAACTTCTGCATCTATAAATGGTAAAGTTTCAGACTCCATATATTCGCGCACAAAAGTCGCATAAACCCTTTGGTAAATCTCGTGGAATTTATCAAGGCTCCAACCCTTGCCGAGCTCCCATAACTCGTTAACCCTTTCATCTGTACGCGAGTAAATCAGTTTGTTGACTGCTTCAATTTCCCGTTTAGCCGCTTCATCCACTTCATAAGCAGCAGCACCCTTTACATAACAGTCAGCAATCAATGCCACTCTGGCAGTGGCATCTTTGGGATAGCTAACTGGATCAATGCTTTTTAAAGCCCATAAACACTTGGCAATATGCATACCCACATCTCCCTGGTAGTTAACGCGGATAACTTCGGCTCCGTTGGCCTCAAGCAACCTGATTAAAGATTCACCCAAAATAATATTGCGCAAATGTCCGATATGAAATGCTTTAAAAGGATTGGGGTGGGCATACTCGAACATAATGCGCTTGCCAGCCAAAATACCGCTTTTTCCGTAATTTTCCGGATCTTTAATAATTGCTGCAAGCTCACCGGTTAAAACTTCCTGCTTTAAAAAAATATTGACAAATCCGGGTTTGGCAACTTCTACATTGCCAACCACTGAAGCTGCAGCAGGAGATCCAGTCAAAGCTTCGCTCAAGGATTGGGCAACAGTCATTGGCGGCATTGCAACATCGCCTGCAACCTGAAAAGCAATATTGGTGAAGTAGTCTCCATGAGTCTCATCTCTGGGGTGGTCTAAAGCTATAGCAGGAAGCGGTTTTAAATCCGGATATGCTCCTGCAAGAAACTGTCCGATTATTTCAGTCAGCTTCCTGGCAATAGGTTTGGCTGCATCCCAGCTTTCCGGAGGTACCAGCTTGATGTCTGGGTCATTATAAAAAGTATGTTTTTGTTCAGTTTGTGAATCAGGCATTAGTGAAAAAAGGCTTTGGATAAAATCTTGTCTGGCTTGATTATAAAGCATTGCTGGGATTATCTCAAATTTCCAAGCGATCCCCTGACCTGC
>DATDWK010000150.1:0-6833 GCA_035289685.1 Candidatus Dojkabacteria bacterium | reverse complement strand
TTATTTTTTATAAGCCACGTAAATATCTGCCTCAAGAAAATTGGTACCATCATAAAATGTGTGAACAAAATACAGGTTTCCTTTCTCATCCAATACGGGTTCTCCGGCAAACTGGGAAACAGTAAGTTCGGGTTTTTTCCAGACACCATTAACTTTTTCTGATTTGTAAACTGCCGGAGTACCCAGATAGGTTCCGGTAAACCAAAGCTGCTTGCCGTCAGCACTAATAAACGGCTGCCTTTCATCATCTGGAGTATTTACTGAAGAAACATTTTCTGGTAGTGACCATGAACCTTCAATATTCGAACTGAACCAGATATCAAATCCTCCTGCTCCGCCTGTTCGATTAGAATGGAAATAGAGTATATTACCGTAAATATGTAATTCACCAACCTGGTAGTCATCTGGAAAGTCTGCTTTTTGCCAGTTCTGCCATGTACCGCCGTTCAGTTCAGCTGTAAACCAGTTTATTCCTTCAAAACCTTCGCGCGAGGAGCAAAACCACAAGATACTGTTTTGGATAAATTCACACCCGTCCAGCGCTAATTTACCAGGATCCTGTAAATGCACCCGCCAAGGTTCACTCCATTTTCCTTGCTCATTTACTGCGGCATAAATCCCTGATATCTCGTCCTGTACTTGTAATTCCGGTGCAATGTTGGAAGGTGTAAAGAAAAAGTACAGTTTATTTTCAAATACGAAAGGTGAGTCTTCAAATCCTGCTGTGTTTATTAATCCAGGTACAGCTACCGGCTTTTGATATGCTGCACTGTGGACCTTAGGTGGATACTTGTCAGTTTCAGCTGTAATTTTAACAGCGGAAGACGGAATTTTAGATTCTCTATCAACGAATTTGTATTGTTTAGCATTTGGCTGCGCTGTGCATCCGGAAATAATTGCTGATAATAAAATTAAGGTAATAATCAGACGCATTCTTAGGAGTTTTTTTACTGACATTTAACTAACAAAAATATTTTAAGGAATTACTTCGGCAGCACCAAACTCACTTAGTTTCCTCATCGGCATTGCCTGCTTCCATACTATATCAAAAATCTGTTTCTGCATATCGGCCAGCCTTTGATTGTGGATTTCCACAATAAAAACATCTTTTCTTTGAAATTCATACATGCAGACCACGTCATTGTAAATCATTATTTCAAAAATGATCGCCAGTTCATTTTTACGAATATGCTTTACCGTCCACTGGGCAACATGACTTTTAATCTTGGTATAGTCTGCGAATTTGAGCTTATTGGTAAGCTGGTGTACTTTCATGTATTTTCTAAGCCCAAATTCCAGGCGCATTTTTTCAGAAAACTCGTAGTCCAGGAAGGCATGCATCAGGTCTATTTCATAAATTCTTAAAATGTCTTTTGTAGCGAGCGAATTCCAGGTGACCTGTTTTAGTCCCTCTTTGCCGCGGTAGTGATAGATTTTGGAAGTGCTCTCAGACATCATGCTTAAATTACGGGTATATTCGTAAAGCCTAGGGGTCAGATTTTTCAGCCTTTCCAGTTGCAGCTCTTTTTCCTTGATTACGATAGCGAATTTAGAAGGGTCTTCGGGCAGGTATTTGCTTCCGTAATCACGGACTTGCTCCTTTACAAACCCTTTTTTTATTAATTTTTCAAGCAATGCGTATATCCGTGTCCGGGAAATTTTCAGCTCCCGGCTTAGTTCCAAAGGATTGCTGATGCCTTTTTCAATCAGTTTGAAATAGACGTGCACTTCATCTTTGTTAAGACCGAATCCTGTCATTTGATTCATCAGGTTCAGTGCGCTTAAGTTGTCTGTTTTTTCAGACATCTATTTTGTAAAAAAGAAGAGATATCTTAAAATTGTAGCATAAATTGATTATTCTGGCATATTTAATTAAATAAACTTGTATGAATAGACAAACAAAAGGAAGTATATTGGTGGCCTTTTCTGCCATATTTTTTGGTTCATATGGATTGTGGGCAAAATTGATTGGACCGGATGTGGGTAATTTTTTTCAGGTTTATACCCGCAGCTTGATAATTTTACTGCTGCTTGTCCCAATAATATTAGTCACTAAAGGTTATAAAAAATTGCTATAAAAGACCGCAAATGGTTTGCCGTTTATACTTTATGCGGGGCATTTACAGTTGCACCATACTTTTATGCATTTAATAATATCGGTATTGGACCGGCAACCCTTTTATTTTACGCTGCTTTAACTATTGTTACTTTTATTTTGGGTACTGCATTTTTTGCTGAAAAATTTACTGTTATTAAGTTAATAGCCTTAATTTTTGCAATTTCAGGTCTGGTATTAATTTTTAATTTTTCCCTGAAGCAGAACTTACTTTTACCGGCTTTAGCCGCAATTGTTTCCGGCGGCGCCGGCGGCGCTGAAGTTACCTTTACCAAGAAAGTTTCGGAAAGATATTCAGCCATTCAGATAAGTATATTTTTATGGCTGGTTATTTTTATTACCCATTTTTTTGGTTCAATGCTTACTCAAGAGCAGCATCTGGTCCCGGAATTTTCACAGGTTTGGGCGGGAATTTTGGGTTACGCAATTGCTTCATTACTGGCATTTGCACTGGTTGTTAAGGGTTTTCAATATGTGGAAGCCAGCATAGGTGCCCTGGTCGGACTGCTGGAAATAGTTGTGGGAATTGTTCTAGGCTTGGTATTTTTTTCCGAACAGTTAACCTGGCAGACTATAATAGGAGGTTTGCTGATTATATTAGCTGCTGCTCTGCCGAATTTGCAAAATTTAAGAAAAAATAAAATTAAAGATTCTTTAAAATTTCCTGAATAAAGTAGGCAGTAATATATCTTGTGATACTACTGGGAGTAGAATATTTTTGAATTTTAAATACAATTAGTGTACAATTGGTATACATCTAATTGGATTTTATTATGGGACATAAAACAATTCAAACAAGACATGTATTAACTAAAATTTTTGTTGAAGCTGAAAAACGTGCCAAAGCTGAGGGTTTAAGCTCTTTACAAGATGCTGTCCGGATATTTTTAGTTCGATATGCTCAAGGTGATTTTCAAATCGGTCTCATCGAGAACATAAGACCTGAAAAAGAAGAGGAGTACCTAAATGATAGCAAGCAACTGGAAAAAGAATTAGCGTCTGGAAAGTCAAAATTTTATAATAATTCAAACGATTTACTAAAAGAACTTCGTAAATGAGTAAACCGATCTCCTTTACTAGTAAATTTAAGAAGCATTATCTACAGAGGATACTTACTAATAAAAATTTATTAAAACAAACTGAGAAACGCATTAAATTATTTTATGAAAATTCCCAAAATCCAATCCTTCATAGTCACATTCTCAAGGGTAAGAAAAATCGTTTAAAAGCTTTTTCTATAAGCGGAGATTACCGTATTATTTATGAAGAATTTAGTGATCACTATCGTTTCCTGGATATAGGAAGACACAATCAAGTTTATGGGACGTAATCCTAAATTAAATTAAAACCATAAATATCTGCTTCTTTTAATACTTTTTCTATTACTTTCAGGTCGATATTTTCAATATTTTTAAAGCGGATGCAGCTTTTGCCGATGCTGGTTTTGGGAAGCCGGTCCTTGTAGGTTTCAGCAATATATTGGCCTTTTTTTGTTGCGTAAACGTACAGTGAGATGTAATTCTTCTGGCTAGCCAGGGCAATCAGGCTCCAGTCAACCTCCCGCCCCGACTTATATTTCAAATGGACTGGACCATAGCCGATCATCCCGGAAATGATAAAAGGCTTGCGGTCAGGCAGGGTTTTCTTTATGAAGTCATGCAACCGCTGTATTTCCGATTTGCGCGGTTCGTCAAGCATGGCAATGTAATCCTCAGGAGATTTGGCGCTAGTGGTTTTAAACATGTTCATGGCAAGTTGAAGTAATTATAACAATTATAAAAGAGATTTTGCTATACTGGTAGATATTTAAAAACATGAAGGTTTGCAAATGAAAATCTCCCGGACAATTATAATTATCGCAGGTATTTTAGGTTGTTGTTTAATCGTCTTTTGTGTTTTGGTCATCGGTGGGATTGTCCTTTCTAAATACTTGTTTCCCGAACAAAAAATTTGCTACCAGATCACAGGACCCACCCAGCGAAACCTCACAGACCTGGCAGACGACAGCACAGATTATCAGTTCCACGTTCTTTATGTTGTTCCTAAAGACGGAGTAGACCATCAGTATGACACCAATGGCGCAATTGCCTTGTCTGTTTCCTCGTGGCAGAATTGGCTCTGCAATCAGACCAATGGTCAGTACTTAAAGCTGGATACCAGTAACGGGGTTCTGGATATAACATTTGTAAGACTTAATTCCACCAATAACGAGATTGAAAGTGGTAGCGAATTGCCCTATTCAGGAGTGGATCCCAATTATAATCCGTATGTAGTAAATGATCTATGGATACAACTTAATGATCTGGGTTATAGGGAACCTAATAAGATATATGCAGTTTATTACGACGGTTCCAGTAATTACAGCTGTGGCGGTGGCGGCCGGCCTTTTAATGTGGCTGTTGAAATTATGCAGGGAGGGGATCCCAGCTTTGGACCTGATGCCATGTGTGACAGCGTTCATTTGACAACAGATATTCGTTATCCCAGTAACATGGAATTCGGTATGATTCATGAGCTTATTCATGGACTTGGATTTGCGCCGCAATGTTCTCCGCATTATACTGGATATTTGGGTGAGCGCAGAGGCAGTTTAGATGAAAACATTCTCCAGGGTCATGTTTCAGACGGCAATTATGATTTAATGTATACCGGTGACGATACCTGGATGACAGGACCTGGAATGGTTCTTGACAAAAATCACGATGATTATTACGATACCAATATTCCCGGCTGTCTGGATTTAAAAAAGAGCGCTTTTTTGGTAAACGGAGGCAGCGAATTGCCGCCCTACTGGGGAACTGAATTTGGTTATTAGCCTGTAGTCTGATAAAATAGAATTTGCAGTGTATAAAGATAAAACATCTCTAACACAATTTGAAAAGGTTTTTCAAAATCCTGGGTATGTAAAAGTTTATGACAAACTGGATGTAAACTATCAAGGATTGTATTCCCGAAGTGCTTTAAGCTTAGCCAAACAGGCAAAAGTACAAGCCGGAAGCACCGTATTGGAACTGGGTGCTGGAACAGGCTTTGCTACTAAGGTATTAAATAATTTGGTCGGTTTAAATGGAAAAGTTATAGCTACTGAAATCAGCCCTGCAATGATTAAATATTTGAAAAGAAAGTTTTTCAATCAATCTAATATTGAAATTTTTCAGTTAGACGTAAAAGAACTAAAAGAATTTCTTGATAAACATTTCCTAAAAGGAAAGTTGGATGTAGTCTTTGGAAATTTCATATATTACTATCTATATAAATACGAGCGTGAATGGTTTGAGTCAGCTTATCAGGCTTTAAAAGATAATGGCAGATTGGCTTTTAATATAACAAATTTTTTAAGTGAGTTTACATACAGGGGTAAAGTATATAATAACTTTTTACAGTTAATGAAATTAGAATTCGAGATACTACTCAAGGAATCGGGTTTTGCTGGCGGTCTGGGAAAACGAGTGGGTAAAGAATTTATTAAAGAAGAATCGCTGAATAAAATCCGAGAATCTTTACACCAGGTAGGTTTTAGAAAAATATCGATTTCTCCGTTTTCGCTGCCTGTTAGACCAAGTCAGGCGCTTAAATTTATGATTGAAGGGTTTTACCGATTCGGTTCATCAGTATCCTGGTCAACAACGTTAGCTGATTTACAGCTTAAAAAAAGGGTAAAGATTCTTGAGAATGGGTTAAAGCGAGTAGCAAGTAAGATAGATAGTACTAAAGATAATTCCACAATTATGAATTTTGTAGCTTCCAAATAGTTTGTCAGTTATAGATTATTTGACTTGTTAGTCAAGTACGATATATTATTAAGTAATACTTTATAAATTTACTTACTTATGTTACAGGTATTAACAACTATTACTCAAAAAGGTCAAGTAACTTTACCAAAAAAATTTCGTGATAAATTGGGAATTAAACCATATCAACGTGTGAAAATAGAACAGGCTAAAGGATATTTGAAAATTTCCCCTACTATAGATATATTGCAGCTTGCAGGAAAGTTTAAAGCTCCCCGAGGGAAATCCGCTTTAAAAAGCCGCCAGGAACTGGAAAAAAATTATTCAATTGATTAAATGTACTATTTTCTAGACACAAATATTTTCTTGAGATTTTTTGTTAAAGAAGATGAAACATCTTTTCATAATTGTTTTCGGGTTATTGAGAAAATACAGAATAATAAATTAAAGGCTATTACTACAAATTTAATAATTGCAGAATTAGTCTGGGTGTTAAAATCTTATTACCGGCTTGATAAAAAGGAAATTATTATGTTCATTAGTGCTATTAACAGCCTGAATGGCTTAAAATTGCAAGATAAATTCGAACTTCCTTTGAGTATTTCTTATTTTAAAAACCATACAGTAAAATTTATAAATTCATTAATTGCTTCAATCCCTCAAATCCAAAATAAAAAGTGGAGTATTATTTCTTATGATAAAGATTTTGATAACCTGGGAGTAAAGAGATTTGAGCCGGGACAGGAAAAGTAACCGGAGAGCAAATCTACCAAAGGTTTAATAGCTTACCTGTTTTTGTGTTAGTTTCATTGAGAATTTATTTTTGCTAACACATTCAAGTTGGTTTATTTTGTTTTTTTCGTTTCACAACGAAAATAATCACGCCACCACCTGCCAGCAATGTTGTACAACATAGAATACATCCAATTCCGATATACACCCCGTATTTCGACAAGATATCATCACCTTGAACGCACGAACCATTT
>DATDWK010000149.1:0-7183 GCA_035289685.1 Candidatus Dojkabacteria bacterium | reverse complement strand
CTTTTGTTTAAGGAATTTGTAATTTGCTATATTAACAAATCAATAAAATACCCTGCCGGACATTTTTTAGTAAGGTATCAGGGCAAGTGGATGGACAGCTGGATCAATTATCCTCAAATAATCAAAGTGAAGGCAGGTTTCCGTACGAAATTACCCGGAAAGGTTAATTATGTAGTTGAATTATACTTTTAGTAAAATTTCAGAAATATTATACTGATAAGAATAATTATTAATATTTATCCATGAAACCAATCTGGAGCGGAGGCATTTCCTTCGGATTAATCTATATTCCTGTTAATTTGTATACTGCAACCGAGCCGTTGGAGCTGAATCTGGACCTGCTCAGCAAACAGGATCTGTCACCGATCCGCTATGCCAGAATAGATACAAAAACAGGCAAAGAGGTTGCCTGGAAAGATGTGGTTAAAGGTTTCCGCTTTGAAAAAGGAGACTATGTTCTGCTGGAGGAGGCAGATTTTGATAAAGCAGCCATGGAGCGCAGCAAAACTATTGCCATTGAATATTTTGTCCAGGAAGCGGAGATTGATGCCAAGTACTACGAAAAGCCTTATTACATGGAACCTGATGCTAGTGCAGAAAAAATCTATGCATTGCTTGTAAATGCTTTAAGCAAATCGGGAAAAGTAGGAGTTGCCGAGTTTATTTTTAAAAACCGGGAACATTTATGCACTTTGCAGCCCGAAGGTGATGTATTAATTTTAAATCAAATGCGTTATCAATCAGAGATCAGGGAATTAAAGGAATTAAAAATTCCTAAAAGTACTGAAAGCAAAGAAAATGAGTTGAAACTGGCATTGCAGTTAATTGATACCATGACGGAAAAATTTGATCCGGCGGATTTTAAAGATGATTATATCGGTGCCTTAAAAAAACTTATTGAAGCCAAAGCCAAACATAAGACTTTTAAAGTGGCAGCTGCTGCTCCACCCACACCCACAGAAGTATCCGATTTGCTAGCTGCCCTGGAAAAAAGTTTAAAAGGAATTAAAGTTGCCAAACCGGCATAAGATTTAATAAGGTTATTGTTATAAAATCATGGCTTTAAAATCATATCAGGAAAAACGCAATTTCCAAAAAACTTCCGAACCCAAAGGTAAAAAGAAAATTACCGGTAAATTCCGTTTTGTAGTTCAGAAACACCAGGCGCAGCAGCTGCATTATGATTTCCGCATTGAACATGATGGTGTTTTAGTCAGCTGGGCTGTCCCCAAAGGAGTTCCCACATCCAGCAAAGAAAAGCATCTGGCTATGCATGTTGAAGACCACCCTCTTGAATATCTAAATTTTGAAGGCACCATTCCCGAAGGCGAATACGGAGCAGGAACGGTAATGGTCTGGGATAAAGGGTCTTATACTGTACCCAAAACTGAATCTAGGGTAGAATTTTCCGATAGAATCACCGCAGGTTTGGATAAAGGTGAAATCAAGCTGTTTTTAAAAGGGAAAAAGTTGAAAGGCTTGTTTGCTTTAGTCAGGTTTAAGCGTGCCGGCGAAAAAGCCTGGCTGTTTATTAAGGATAAAGATTATTTTAATAATCTTAAGGTAGACGATGAGCATTCAGTCAAGTCGGGTTTGACTATGCAGGAAATCACCAAAAAATTCGGCGGAAAATTAAAAACAGATAAGAATAGTACTATAAAAGGTAAAAAAAACTTCGGCTCTAAAATGCCTGAGTCAATTAAACCTATGCTGGCTACCCTCAAAGATGAACCATTTAATAATAAGGACTGGCTGTTTGAACCCAAGTTTGACGGTTACCGCGTGCTAGCATTTATTGAAAACGGCAAAGCTAGGCTATTTTCAAGGAAGGGTTTGCTGATGAATGAAAAATATCCAGAGATTGTCAAAGCTTTGGAAAGTTATAACTTCAACTTCAACGCAATTTTTGACGGTGAAGTGGTTGTTGCAGATGATAAAGGCAGAATCAGCTTTCAACTGCTCCAAGATTATCCGATGAATAAAATTGGCAGAATCAGCTACCAGGTATTTGACCTGTTATATTTTAAAAACCTGGATTTAATGAAACTCCCTTTAATTGAGCGCAAAAATGCCCTTGTAAGGGTGCTAAAAGACTCGAAATATGTCAAATTGGTTAAAAGGGTTGTTAATGGAAAAAAGTTATATGATTCAGCTGAGAAAAAAGGCTATGAGGGTATAATTGCCAAAAAGAAAGACAGTACTTATGAGCCCGGGATGCGCTCGTTTAGTTGGTATAAAATCAAAAATACCCTGTCTGACGAATTTATAATCGGCGGATATACTCATCCCGAGGGCCAGCGTAAAGGTTTCGGTTCGCTGCTTTTAGGAATTTATAAAAATGGCCGACTGCAGTATGCAGGCAATACCGGAACAGGTTTTAATCAAAAAAACATTTCCGAATTAATGGCTAAGTTTAAGGATCTGGCAATTAAAAAATCCCCTTTTGCCAATTTTCAGGGTGACAAGACTGTTGCCGGCTTTGTCAAACCAGAATTGCTGGCGCAAATAAAATATGCGGAACTTACTAAAGACGGAAAGGTAAGGCAGGCTGTATATCTGGGATTAAGATCAGATAAAAAGCCCGGGGAATTGCTGTCGGAATCACAGAAAAATTCAAATGCATCAGGATCCTTTGGTATGATATCCCATTCTGACAAAATTTACTTTCCAGAAAAGAAATATACAAAACTTGATATTGCCAAATATTACGAGGAAATCTCCGAATTTATACTCCCCTATCTCAAAGACCGTCCCCAGAATATGAACAGGCATCCGGACGGCATCCACGGTGAAAGTTTTTACCATAAAGATTACGAAGCCAGGCACCCGGATTTTGTAAAAATATTTAATTACCATTCCGAATCCACCAACGAAACCATCAGCCATATCGTGTGCAATAACAAAGAAACATTAAAGTATCTGGTTAATCTGGGCTGCATTGAAATTAATCCCTGGAATTCGCGCACAAATTCAATTGAAAAGCCTGATTATCTGGTTTTGGATTTGGATCCGGATACCAGTTTTGACGTGGTAATTGAAGTGGCACTCAACCTTCATGAGATACTGGAGAAGTACGGGATTCCCAATTATGTCAAGACTTCCGGTATAAAAGGATTGCATATATTTGTGCCGATTGAAGCAAAATACAATTATGAACAGGTGCGAACCTTTGCCGAGCTTTTAGGCAGGTTGGTGCAGAATGAACTGCCCGAGGTAGTCACGATGGAACGCGATCCGGACAAACGTAAAGGCAAGGTCTATATCGATTATTTGCAGAACAGGATAGGACAAACCACAGTGGCAGTTTATTCATTGAGACCAATTAAGACGGCGGCAATATCCTGCCCTTTGGAGTGGCAAGAGATGAAAAAAGGCTTGAAAATAACTGATTTCACTTTGGCTAATATGCTGAAAAGGCTTGAGAAGAAGGGAGATATCTGGAAAAATGTATTGGGAAAGGGAATAATTTTAGATAAAGCTCTGGCAAGAATTAATAGCTTAAGTAACTTATAAATTAAAATTTTGTGACAGACTATTTAGTTGTTCATTTAAAATCGATCTGAAACCTAAGTCTCTGTATTTCTCTGATATATCCCGAGTTACTCCACTGGTGATTATTCTGGGCATTTGCCGGATGATCATATTTGTTCCTGATGGTTGTGCCATCAAATCAAAAGTAGTAAAAGCACCGATCTTTCCAGATCTTCTGTCAGCCATGTATACCGCTAGAATACCAGGAAAATTTTTTAAAACATTAATTCTATTTGTAATTCCTAAATGAATTAAATATTCCGTAGCTTCCAGCAATATTACTCTACTATTTGCCTGTTCCCATAGGTATCGTAAAGCTTCGTTGGCGCTAACTTGTTCTATAGTAAGAAATTCAGGCATTATGATATCCGCGTAAAAGTTAGTAAAATATTATCATGACTTTCAATTTTAAATTTGCTAAGCTCATAGCATTATGCAGAAATTCAATAAAATTGCAGTTTACGGGAAGATTAATTTGACAGAAGCAGGTAAGGAAGAATTGGCACAATTCTCTCAAGAAAAAATAGTCTTTTTTAAAAGCGACCCAATCGATCAAACTGAGGTGTTAACCAGGCTTAAACATGCAGATGCGATTTTACTCTCCTGGTACCATGGTTTACCTGCTAAGACAATGGAAAAGCTTCGCAACTTAAAATATATCGGCATTTGCGGTACCAATCTCAAAAATATTGCAGTTGACTATGCTAAAAACAAAGGCATTGTTATAAAGAATGTTTATGACTATGGCGATGAAGCTACAGCTGAATTTGTTTTCTGGCAACTGTTAAATTTAGCTCGAGGCTATGGCAAATACCAATGGCGGGAACAACCCTGTGAGCTGTTTAACAAGACTATAGGGATTGTTGGTATGGGTGCAGTGGCAAAACAGGTAGTTAGATTAGCTTTGGGATTTGGCATGCCTACGTTCTACCATAGTAAATACAGAAAACCGGAAATTGAAGCCAAAGGCGTCAAATACCTTAATTTACAAGATTTGATAAAACAATCCGATATTGTTACTCTGCATGTGCCTAAAAATACCATGATTTTTAGCAAAAAAGAGTTTACTTTAATGACTAAAAGTAAAATTCTTATAAATACTTGTTTGGGTAAAGTATTTGAAGTGGCTGATCTTAAAAACTGGATAGCTAAACAAGAAAATTACGCGATTATTGACGCCTCTACCTCCGAAGAATATCGGCAATTAAGCACATTACCAAATGTAATTTATCAGGATTTGATTGCCGGTAAAACTTTTGAATCTAATGAGAGATTAACAAAGAAAGTACTGTTTAACATTAAAAACTTCCTTACCGGAGCTTAAATCTATTTAAATATCTAAATACTCACTAGGGTATATTGATTTTTTAGTAAGCAGTTGGGACCTAATATTTGTTCCGCTCTCCCAATTATGGCAGGTCTGTGAGATTCTTCAAAAGGAACTTCTGCTCTCAAATTATGATTTGTACTGGGAGCCATACGTACCTGAATAGCACATGGTATTTTCTCAATACACTTTGAACACGGCCCCTGGGTAAGTAAAAATTCCCGCAACTGTTTCGGATAATTATGGAGATCAGCTGTTTTAGCATCAGAATCGCTAACCAGCACAGCTACCTCCCTATTCTGTCCTTGATCAAAATATTGAAAACCAGGAACAATCGGCTGACTAAAATACAATATATCTCTTGTCATAAGTTATTCAATATTTACAATATATGGCAATTATATCAAATAATTAGATAACTAAAAGCTGTAATTAGTTAATTATCTAAAAGGATTCCAGGGATTTTAAAATAAATGATATTATCTATTAACCGCAGCAAAAAATTTACTGCAAATTTGTAAAAGTGGTGTCGAAAAAGTTGCCTTATCAAATCTTGGTCCGACTATATTCATATTAACTCCTACATTACATTTATAACTAGTAAGTCCGACATTTAAACAAGCTTTACATATTATAGGAATTTGAGAAAAAAGACCTGCGGAAAATGCTTGAGCATGTGTTGGGTGAATAATTTCTATTGCATCTGCTTTAGTATATTCTCTGTTATCTTTAATATCCATTTTTAATTATATCATATTTAACTTATAGTGATATTATTAATATTGCTTTAGATTTCATCTGACAAGTATAATATTCATCAAGTTTATTAAATAAATATGAAATACGCTTTTTTCGATGTTGATAACACAATATATCATGGATATTCCGGTGATGAAATTCTTTTTTTTGTTAATAAAAAATTTCATAAAGCAAAAAATATTGTAACTTCTTATTTAAAAGTACTGGCAGCTTACAGGGCAAAGAAAGCCACCTACCTTCAAATGACGCAAAAATCACTGAATAGCGTTTCCGAAGCAGTTAAGGGATTAACATTAAATCAAATAAATGACTTAGTTACTGAAATGCTTTATCTGAAAAATCCTCTGTTTTATGGTTGGGCACCGGGAGTTCTCAAGTATTTAAAATCACAAAATTTTAAAATTATTTTAGTATCTGCTGGTCCGGAATTTGTGATTAAAAAAATTGCAGAAAAAGTTAAAGCTGATGAATATTTTGCTACAATAATTCCTGATAGAAATAAGATATTCACAGGAGAACCAGTAACTTTACTTAATTTTAAGCTGAAAACAAAAGTTATCACAAGTCATTTAAAAAATTCTCGATTCAGTGTAGCTTTCGGCGACAGCGTCGGAGATATTCCTATGCTTAAATTAGTTGATATGGCATTTGTCTTTGAAAGTCATCATTATGAAGGAATGAAAGAATTTGCCAGGGAAATTAAATGGCATACTTTTACTAAAAGTTCGCAGATTCTGAAAATTCTAAAGAAAATATCTTAATTATTTATTTTAAATAATTATTAATGACCCCACCGGGAATCGAACCCGGATTGACGGCTTGAAAAGCCGCTGTCCTAACCGTTAGACGATAGGGCCTGCGGAATTGTCAAATTATCTAAAAAATTTATGTTGTATAGTTGTAAAAGACGTGTTCATTATAGCAGAATCCCTTATCCATTAAAATGGATCTTCAAATCATTTTTAAGCTCCGTTTTAGCCTGCTGATATGTATAATGAGGTAATTTTAACTTGTGATAAATCTTAAAATCTAAGTCAGGAATAGGTATAAAGCGATTGCTGTCAATTTCAGACACTTTTATTCCTAACAGTGCAAGTAAATCAATTGCTTCCCTGGGATGTTCCTCACACCAGGAAGAACTGGGTACAGCTGCAGTGTAAATTATTACTTGCAGTTGAAATTTTTCAATAAGCTGATTTACTTGATTTAATTTAGTCAAATTACACTGGATTAGTTCTTTAAACAGCCTATGTTTAAAGTAGGTTCCGAAAATTTTGTGATGGGAAAGTTTTAAATCAGTATATAGTTTAGCTCCGACATAACCGCTGGCACCAGTTATTAATATGATTTTCATTTTTCTTCCCTGCTGCGGAAGTAAAATCCTATGACAAATCCTAACGGACCTGCAAGAATTCCTGAAATGGTTAAAATTATTTCTTTGATATTATTTGCCGGATCACCTTGAGAAATAGTTAAAGCAGATAAAATTCCTATTATTAATACTGCAAAAAATCCTATCAGAAAAACCAGAGATAAAGCTCCACGCACATCTTCGCGTTTCTGGCT
>DATDWK010000148.1:0-3110 GCA_035289685.1 Candidatus Dojkabacteria bacterium | reverse complement strand
AAAAGAGTTTACCAAAAGATAAAATAACAGAAAAAACAGCAGCACCAGTAAAATTTTTACAAACCGAGGTATAGAGATGCCTGTAATCAAGAATAAAAAATGCTGAATTTATTCTTTAGAGTATAGCCCTGTGAACATTGTTTTAGCAAGCAGTATCATTGCGGTTGGCGCAGATACCGAATAAACACCCTGATATATTTGGCAATTTCAGTCCTCTATTTTTCTAAAGGAACCTGTACTTCACGGACCACTGTATCTCCATTCAGCAAATTTACCTTTAAATAATCAGGCGGGGCAAAGTCAACAGTATACAGAATATCAAAAAAACTGTCAGCCTCAAATTCCAAACTTTGACTTCCCTTACAGCGTAAAGCAGTTCCGGCAATAACTTCGCACTGCCAATCAGACTGGTCAAACCCTTTATTATTCAGGTTGATCATCCCCCAATGCGCATCCCCAAGTGGAGTCTGCTGATTCCCAAAGATAAACTCAAATCCGGTTATGATTAAATTAGCCAATGCCGGATCGATAAGCCGCATCCTTACCAGAAAACTGGCCAGAGTTTTACCCTGCAATTGCCTTTCAGTCTTGGTATAGCTAGTATCAATCCCATCGGGAAACACAGCGTGAGGGGGTTCTTCATGGTGGACCCAGACATAGCACTCTGTAATGATGCTGCCGCTGCCAAATCTGGCCCTGACCCCAATCTTTTCTCCCACATCACGTTCTGGACCGTCAATATCCTTTGACGTATATGTAAAAGTATTGTCGCCATTATTGGTAATTGTACGTTCCGGAGTATTCGCATCTTCACTATTGGTAAGTAAAACCTCTTTAAAATCATTTAAGTTCGTCAGCGGTATGATTCTAAATGTTGCTGATCCTCCATGATTGATAAAGGACTTTTTCGGGACACAGTGCGCAGCCGGTGAATCGCCTTTAATACTGGGGCCGTAATCTTCCACTTCACCGCTGTTATACTCTCCTGTGCCCAGTTCCGAATTCATCTTTTGCTCCAAAGTCACAGTTCCGCGGTACCAGATATTCTCCACATTTTTTCCAGCAATGTATTCCACATTATAGACAAGAAACTCGGAAGTCTGTTCTGCAAGATTGATTTCAAAATTTTGCACTGCCCATTCTCTGCCTCCGCATTCATCTGAACCCTCCCATTTACCATCTTTATTCCAATCTGCAAACAAATTCAAATATGCTTTTCCTTGAGTTCCCCCAGGTACTGCCACATGCACAACAAAATTGGCGGTACTCTTGGCACATGAAGCCGCACCGAGATTAACACCGTCATCAGAAACCTCACTGTCGACCTGCCTGGACTCTTTCTCTTTATCCACATCAAAACCCAACCATACTTTGTCAATATTATTTACTCTCGCACCATTAGATGCCAATTTTGCAGGAAATTCGGCATCCTGGGCACCGGAATCGTATCCGGTAAACCCTCCGTCCGGAGCATCACCAAAGTCCAGCTCGGGTTTATAAAAGAACAGGAAATAAATCAGTAATAATAAACCAACAAAACCGAGAACGAACAGAAGCCAAAGAACCCATTTGGGGAATTTTACCAGGGGGGGATTGAGCATTTTGTTTAAGAAAGAAATAATAATTTCATTCTAGGATTTATAAATAACCTTGGCAAATTTATTTGAGTCAAAATAATAACCATATAAAAAGGAAGGCACTAGTCCTTCCTTTAATCTTCTTAACAAATCTGCAAGATTTTACTCTTCCAGTTTAATGTTAACAGCGTTTTTGCCTTTTGGTGTTTCTGCAACATCAAAAGTGACTTTGTCGCCGACCTGCAGTTTTCTAACTGCCAAATCACCTTCCAGGGAATTTTCGTGATAGAACGTATCCTTCTCCGATCCTTCTGTGGTGATAAAGCCGAAGCCTTTGCCGGTGACAGTCTTGACTGTTCCTTTTGCCATTAGATAAAAATAAAAAATTAAATAATCTTGTTTTAAATATCTCGTTTTGGGAAAGCTCTAGTAAAATTTTACGGGGATAACCTAATTGCTCCTAAATACTTCCTTAACTCGTTTCCATTATAGCATAACCTCGTAAAATAAGCCAATGCATTTGCAACTATCCATTCTGTTGCCGGGTATAAATTCCAATTCATTTACAGACGTGGTATAATTAATTTACTCATTTGCCTGCTATTTAATCTAACTTTTGTCCAACCGCCCGGGTAATTCTACTTTTTAGGACTAAAGATATCAAAAAATTCATTTATAAAGTAGTTAAAAGCTTTACACTTAATTCAGGCAAACTGGAAAAGCTGAACGTGAATAAAGACCTGAAACATAAAAGCGGGTCGCATTTCGCTATTGGCGATATGTATGTTGATTACGAATCACCGGATAATGATGTGGAAGAAACCCCAATGACCAGGACTCTGATAAACAGGAATTTTTTAAAACTGGAAAACCAGGTGGAAATTTAGCTTAAATCTAATTAAAATAATTCAGCCACTCTTCCTGGTCACTGTAACAGGCAGCATTGGAGCAAGGCAGGTACCAGCCCTGCATAAAATTAATCCCTGTCGAAGTTTCTCCTGCAGATACACTTACTACCATGGGCTTAAATGCTAATTTGCATTCAGCATTGTTATAGCAGGCAAAGCCTTCCTGATACCAGGACTCGTCATTACATAAAATATTACTATTGCTGTCGCACTTTGTATAATAAGCTATATAACCGGGGGGATCCTGTACATAAACATAATATGATCCGGCAGCGACCTCCAGTTCATAAACCGAATCATTTTCAGCCGTATTTTCGCAGGTCTCATCTCCAGTAGTTGTATCCACGGCACAAATCCTCAATACAGGAATAAATTCAGAGGGATAAGTCAGGTTACCAGTGATTACCCCTTTGGCTGATGTTGGTGTTGTAATAGCTCTGGAAGTGGGGGTATTGCTAATTCCTAATGTCGGCGTTGGAGTAGTATTTGTAAAAAGCTGCGGTAGCAGATTAAAATTCTTAGCCAATAGTACTCCAATAATCACACACGAACAGAGCAACAGAACAACTAAAATTATAATTATCAACCAGTTAATTGACTTGTTTGCAGGGGCAGGGCTTGGAAC
>DATDWK010000147.1:0-2477 GCA_035289685.1 Candidatus Dojkabacteria bacterium | reverse complement strand
CTGAAAAGTAATTTCATTACTGCGTTTTTTCCTGAATTTAAGATCTAGAAATCTTTTTAATTCTAAAATTAAATTTTCGCAATCAGCCATTAGATCAAAGTAGTTTGCCTGCGGATGGTACCATTCGCACATGGTGAATTCATGACTGTGATTGGGTCCAATAGCTTCCAAGCCTCTAAAAACTTTGGAAATAACAAAATGGGCACCCAGTCCTGCAGCCAAAATTTTTTTATTAAATGTTTCAGTAGACGGGATTAAGTAAGCGAGTATTTTCTTTTTGGATGGAGCATCCTTTAAAGATATCTCAGTTTCCAGAACATCTAAATAACGCTCCTGCGGCAGAGCATCAGTAAGTATCGGACTTTCCAGTTCGTGGTATTTTCTTTTTTCAAAAAAACTGCGTATTCCCTTTATCAGGTATTCTTTTACAAAATATCTTTGAAATAGCCGGGGTTGCTGTTTTAAAAGCTGCCAGGTTTTCATAGTTTATTTTAATAATATTTAATTATTTTAACAAACTAACAGCGCTTCTTGTATTTTTTTTCCAAGCAAGTAAAATAATAACTGGATTTAGGTTTTTGCAAAATGAAAAGAATTTTGATAATCGAAGACGAAAAACCTTTGGCAAAAGTTTTGGGATTAAAACTGATTCGCAACGGCTATCAAGTAACTACTGTTGAAAACGGCGAGCAGGGCTTGCATGAATTGGATACACACAAATTCGATTTATTGATTCTGGATATTATGACACCTAAAGTAGGCGGATTTGCAGTTTTAGAGGAAATGAGCGCCAAAAATATCAATGTACCAGTTATAGTTGTTTCCAATCTGAGCCAGCACGAAGATATAAAAAAAGCCAAATCCCTAGGAGTCAAGGATTATTATGTTAAAGCTGATATTTCCCTGGAATCACTGGTGAAAAATATCAATAAACTTTTCAGCTCACCTTAGAAATATAGGTTCCCAGCTCTGTATTAATGCTGATTTTATCCCCCTGGTTAATGAATAAAGGCACCTGGATTTTCATACCTGTTTCCAAGGTTGCCTGTTTTGTGGCGTTTCCGGATGTGTTACCTTTGCTAACAGCTCCAGCTGTTTCGATTATTGTCAATTCAATATTTCCCGGCAGCTGTACTGAAAGCGGACTGTCAGCATAAAGCATCATAATATACTTGCCGTTGGCATGCAGATAATCTGTGCCGCCGCTGATTTGCTCGAGGGGCAGGGAAAATTGTTCAAAACTGATTGGATCCATAAAAAATGCGTCAGTTTCGTCGGTATAGAGAAACTGCATGGTTTTGGTAGCCACATCAAGTTCCTCGACTTTTTCCACAGATTTAAAAACGTGAGTGATGATTTTACCTTTCTTTAGATTTTTCAGCTTGGTGCGGTTAAAGGATGCCCCTTTTGCAGGTGCATAAAATTCCCGCTCAATAATAAGGTGCGGTTCGTTATTGTACATGATAAACATGCCTTTTTTGATTTCTGCTGTTAGTCCCATAATCGTGTTAATTATAATGGATTGCTGCAATTTATGTAAATAAAAAAATTAAATTTTCTTTACTGCCAAACTTCAGTATAATTTTTTAAATTATTTTTTAATTAAATTGTATGAAATTTATCATAAAAATAGCCATCTATGCCCTGGCCATTTTAGTCTGCAGTTATTTTCTTCCTGGTGTGCATGTACAGTCTTTTTTGGATTTTCTTTTGCTGGCGGTTGTTTTAATAGTGCTGAAAACAGTGCTCAAGCCTATTTTAGTACTGCTGACCCTGCCTATAAATATGTTGACTTTGGGTTTATTTACTTTGGTAATCAATACAGTAATTATGCTTCTGGCAGATGCCCTGATTGTGGGTGTCATTATTGACAATTTCTGGTGGGCGTTTTTATTCAGCCTGATTTTATCTGTTCTGGTAGGGGTATTTGAGTCGTTTGATAAGAAATTGAAATAATTAGCAAATTTTTTGCTTTTATAAAAAATATAATAAAATAGAAATGCTATACTCCCTTTATGGAGCAAGAACATAACGGGAGAAATCCCATCAGACAAGAGAATTTAGCCGGTTGCGGATTGGCCTGTGTGGCTTTTATTGTGCACAAAAATTATCAAGTGTTAGTGCCTTTAATCAAGCAAGAGCAAATCGATTTAGATTATAAAGGTATGTTCTGCCGTGATATTATCAAACTCTTGGAACAATTCGGCATTACTGCCAAGTTAAGATATCTCCGTTTACAAACAGATCCACTTTTATCAAAGGAATGGGTGATTGCCTATGTTAACAGAACGGCTAAATATACTGCAGGCCATTATTTAGTCAGATATCAAGGTAAGTGGATGGACAGCTGGATCAATTACCCAGAAATTATTAAAATTCGTGCTGGTTTTCGGAAAAAACTGCCGGGTAAAGTAAATTATGTAATCGATCTTGTAACTAAGCCTATAGAGAATATTTTTCCTAAAGTTTAGTAAAAA
>DATDWK010000146.1:0-16196 GCA_035289685.1 Candidatus Dojkabacteria bacterium | reverse complement strand
CCCGGGGCAGTTTGTCGGAGTTATTGTCAACGACGGTAAAGAAAACAGGCTGGAACCCATGAGGTGGGGTTTGGTGCCTTTCTGGGCAAAAGACCCCAGGATCGGGTATAAAATGATCAATGCCCGCGTGGAAACTCTTAATTCTAAAGCCTCATTCAAGTATGCCTTGAAAAAAAGGCGCTGCATTATTTCGGCAAGCGGTTTTTACGAATGGAAAAAATCCGACGGCAGCAAAACGCCGTATTATATATACTCAAAAGATAAGGATTACCTGGCATTGGCCGGCCTTTATGAAATCTGGAAAGATCCCGAGGGCCGGGATTTAAAAACCTTCACCATAATCACTACTACCCCCGTTCCTATTGTTGCAGACCTGCATAACAGAATGCCGCTGGTATTGAACAAAATAAATGAAAAAGACTGGCTTGATCCGGCTAATGAAGACGTTTTCCAGGTCCTGATGATTTTACAAAATACAGTATCGCCTGAATTAACAAAACATGCAGTTTCTGCTCAAGTCAACAGTCCGGCCTTTGATTCCGTGGAACTGCTGAAAAAAGTTTCCGATTAAACGTTTTCTTGCAATCTCCTTTGAAAAAAGTTAGCATAATTCAAAATAATTATTTTTTTATTGCCCCAAATGAAAAAAACTCTCATTTCACTTGTCTTAATTGTTTCTTTAATAGTAACCCCAGTGCTGATGCCTGTACTGGTGCTCGCCCAGGGCGGTTTTGTCGGCGACCCCCAAGGTAAGGTGGCAGTCACACCGAAAGATTACGATAATATTGGCGCTGTTTTACAGGATATGGGATATAATCCGGATATTATCCAGGAAAGCAGTCTGGCTGATTTAAGTGTTCTGCAGCAATATGACGCCATATATATCAATTGCTCAGAAAACATTGACAATGAAGCAGACGCTGCAGCTGCAGCTTTAAAACAATATGTACAAAACGGCGGCATTGTTTATGCCTCTGACTGGGCAAATTCAGTAGTCCAAAAGGCATTTCCCGGAAAACTCAATTTTTATAAAATCAACACCGGATTAGGAGCGTATGATGATCTCGGGAAGGTTGGAGCTTCAGGAAGATCGACTACTACAGTAGTTGACAGCGGTTTAGCCGAAGTAATAGGTTCCGGTATCGTTGAAATTTATTATGATTTACCTGGGTGGGCAGTACTGGATTCTGTTGCCAATGACGTAAATGTTTTAATCACCGGACAGGTTAAAATCGACAGCTATTTCGGCAGCGAAGCCAATACTTTGAATGACAAACCTCTGGCGGTAACCTTTACCGAAGGCAAGGGTGAGGTGCTGTACACAACTTTCCATAATGAGGCACAAGTAACCTCTGAAGTTGAAAAAGTACTCCAATGGTTTGCAGTAAGAGTTAAAGCGGGAAAACTGGTACAGGAGAATAGAAGCCTGGCCACTTCAGAGACTGCAATCTTCAAAGAGATTACAGACAGCCTCAACCCGGGTGAAAGCAAAAACTATGAATTTACTCATGACGGTGTTAATAATTTTAATCTGGTTTTGAACTTTGTTTCGGGTAAAGTAAACGTAAAAGTTGTAGATCCAAACGGGGATGTGATTTTGAACCAGGATGTTTCCGAAACCCCTTTTATTCAAGAACTATCCGGAGTAAAAGGAATTTATAAAGTTGAATTAATAGGACTTCAGGTCGAAAATAATATGCCCTTCGTTACTACTTTTTTAGATAGTGGAAAAACAGCCACAGTTGTAGGTTTTTTTGAAAAGTACCGGACATATATATTAGTCGGCGGTGCTGTTGTAGGTATTCTGATAATTGGAGCAGTTGTTATTGTAGTTGTTTTGGGAAAAAGAAAACCGGCTGTATAACTGCAGTTAAATAAAGTTTACTTCTGTGCTATAATGTATATAAGTTCTTCTCAAGTAATTTCTTGGAAAAAATAATAATTACTAAAGCGGCATCTGCAATTCTCTTTATATATTAGCCTGCCCTCAACAAAGTGCAGTATATTTTTTAAAGGATAATTCAATGTTCAAAAAAAATGACCGGATTGTATATCCTGTTTACGGAATGAGTATTATTAATGGAATCGTTTCCGAAAACGTATCCAATCAGGAAATAAAATGTTATGAAATCCTCTTTCTGGATTCGCAGCTCACCATTTCAGTACCGGTTGATCGTGCTGCCAGTCTGGGGTTAAGATATCCGCTTGCCAAGAAAGAACTGCGGGAAACTTTAAAAGAATTGTATAAAAAAATTACTCTTAAAGAAGAAGACATTCCGGATTTGGAAGAATTCTGCCAGATAAAGTTGAAGAGCGGAAATATCAGAGATGTCATTGAATTGATTAATATATTATTGAAAATAAACCGTAAAAGGATCAGGGAAGATAAAAAATTGAATATGAATGAATCTGACAGTCTTAAAAAAGCCAAACTGTTTTTGGCATCAGAAGTTGCCACTGTTTTAGGAAAAAAAGCCCTAGAATATTATCAGCTTATGGGTTTGCAGGAATAAGTTACTTTTTATTTATAAAAAATTCATAGTAACAGACCAGCGCAGGGGAAAAGAGAAAAATCCAAAATAACAGCTCCTCAATAGGAAAATTTAAATTTAGTAAAGTAACTCGCCCGATATAATTATTTCCCAGATATACCCACCAGCCAAGTTTTACAGCAGTAAGTTCTATGACCAGCCAGTAAAAAACAAAGAAAACCATGATCACGCAAATGGCAGCAAGGAATCTCGGATTAAAAATCAGGAATACTACTGGAAAAGCAATAGCAACCAAACCCATATAAAAATAGGGATATGCAAAATTCAGCAAAAATCCGGGACTGCTGTAATAAACAATAATTAATGCTGCAATTATTAAAACCGGTATACAGAATCCTAATATCACCTTTTTGGAAATTAAAGTATTATTATGAGGATTGAGAAAATGAAAATAAAAAGTTAGGGTAACAAAAACCATAACACCGTAACCGATTAAACTGTCTATCGGTTCAATTCCCAAAATCTTCCCCTGGAATACAAGGGATTTCAGAGTCCAGGATTTTGTCAATTCAGCATTAAAATCAAAGATAAACATAAACAACACTCCGAATATAAACATTGCTAAAAGTATTTTTTTAAGATTTTTTCCATGGTGGTCTCTGATCCAGAGATATAATGCCGGTAGTAATCCGTAAATACTCCCTGAAATCAAGGCTTTGCCGATAAAACTATCTTTAAAAGTAAAACTGAATAAAATTCCTGCCGCTGAGAGTAAAATGAAGATAATGAGATCTTGAAATTTGGAATTTTTCAGGGGATTTTTCAATTTTTTAAACTATATACAACTAATATATAGCTGGCCATTGTAAAGCAAAGATTTACAAATTGCAATCGCAGTTTATTGAGTAGTTGAGGTACTTACAGAAATATTGATGCAGAATTTTATGCCCTTATTTATTGCTTTTTCCACGTATATTTTCCAACCATGGGCTTCTATGATCTCCTTAACAATCGCCAAACCCAAACCCAATCCACCAAATTTTCTATTCCTTGATTTTTCTACGCGGTAAAACCGTTCGAAAATATAGGGAAAGTGAATGTCCGGAATACCTATGCCGTTATCTGCAAAACAAAGCTGTCCTGCTTTTAAGGTTATGGTAATCGCATCAGCCTCCGAATATTTCAGCGCATTCTCCAATAAATTAATAATCACCCTCTCAAACAAAGATTTGTCTGCTATTAAAATAAAATTACCGGGAATATCAATATTTACCTTGATTTTTTTAGCCTGCAGCTGTTTCTGGTATAAATTAAAAATTTCTGTAATCACGGGTTTAACTTTGAAATTACTCATATTTAATTTGGCTGTTTTGCTGCGCAATTTCGAATATTCCTGTAATTTTTCGACCAAGTTGTTCAAACGCTTAACCTGCAGCAGAATAATCTCGATTCTTTTTTTATCAAATGTTAAAAAACCGTCTTTGACACCTTCAAGCTGTCCTAAAAGTGCGGTTATCGGTGTTTTCAATTCGTGAGTAGTGTCCGATATCAAATCCATTCTTAAGGACTCTACCCTGGCCAGCTCTTTAGCCAAATAATTAAATTCGGCAATTACTTTATCGAATTCCTCTGTACCGGTATTTTTCAAAGTAAACTTGTAATCATTCTCCTGCAATTTTTTTACTCCATGCTCTAACTGCCTTAAAGGATGTGTAATTATTCTGGATACTAAAAAGCCAATGCCAATGGAAGCAATTATTCCAACAACATTCATAATAATCAAAGAATTGTGGAATTCTTCGGAAAACAACTGCAAAGGACCTTTAGAATTTTCTACAGTACTAAGCAAACCAAAACGAATATGTTCCTGAGAAGTCGGATCGAATTCTATGGGTGCACGCCTGATTACCGAGATTAATGCTTCTTTGCTTCTTTCAACAACTACCAAATTTAATACCGTCAGCAGTAAAGTACTAAAAATGGCTACAATTATTGTGATTTTTAGCGCGGTATTACCTATCATTAAACTTATATCCTTTGCCGATTACAGTTAAAATATATACCGGGTTGGCAGAATCATTTTCAATCGCCCTGCGGATGCTTTTAATATGGGCGTCCACCGTCCGGTCCAGAATATCCGGAGGAATTGCTTCGTCATATGCCTGGTTTAAAATTTCATCCCGGGTAAAAACCTTGCCAGGATTGCTGGTCAGGGTATAAAAAATGTTGAATTGTGTTGTAGTCAGCTCAATATCTTTTTTATTCTTTTTGACCAGCATCTTTTCAGGATCTATCACAAAACCGTTAAATTTTAAAAACACTTTTTTTGCGTTGCGCAGGTGGGTGTTAATTCGTGCCACCAAAATATTTGGTGAAAAAGGCTTTTTAATATAATCATCGGCACCGATTTCCAGGCCGATGATCTCGTCCATTTCCTCAACCCTGGCAGTAACCATAATTACCGGAACTCGCGAATTGTTGCGAATCCTTCTGCAGACTTCAATACCGTCTATAATTGGCAGGTTAATGTCTAAAAGTACCAGGTCAAATTTTTGTTTATAAAATTTATCCAGGGCGCTTTTTCCGTTAACTGCAGTAACACAATCGTAACCCGCCCTTAAAAGGTAGGTTTTTTCCACTTCCCTGATGGCGTCCTCGTCTTCGACAATGAGAATTTTCATACGCGTATTATAATATGTATCATATCAAAATCGTGTGAATTAAAGAAGAGAGGGTTCTTTTCAAACCCTCTCTGCTGCTCGACTTCCAAAATAATCACCTCATATCACCAAACCTGATGAGACATACCAAAACCCAAAACTTTTTTGCCGAAACCCGCCACTCCCATAATACCAAGCTCGTGTGCCTTTTGTTGTGCTGCCTGTAATTCCTCGGTATTGGTATTCAATCCATTTTCATTTAAACTTGCAATCATTTGCTGGACCATGTTATTGTGCATTTCCTCCATTTTGGCGCGGTGTTCCTCAATTGTCAGATTTTGCAATGCTTCTTTGTCAAATGGTTGAAATTCTGCTTTAATTTCGAACCTTAAATCCGCTGCTGCATATAGCAAATCTGCCTCCCTCTGGGTAAGTTTGTCTTCATCGACATATTTCTGCAGTTGAGATTTCAGTTCTGACATTCTTTCGGCATGGAATTCATTTTTCACTTCCGAAAAAGCAGTTTCCACTTTAGTCTGTTCTATTCCCAGTTTTGCAGCTAGTCTGGCAATAAATTCACCTGGCTCTGGCACTGTCTGTGCCAGAGCTGTGATGGGAAGCATCACTGCTGCCAGACCAAGAATCCCTACAGCAGCAATTGTCAAAATTTTCTTTTTCATAATTAAAATAAATAAAAAATAAAATTAATTTCAATTAATATGCTAAAGCTATGATGTGAAATCTTTATGAAAATAAAAAGAATTGGCTGGGTTTTGCAGTTAATTTTTTATAACAATTCCCCCGAAAACCGCGGCTGCTTTGATTCTTAATAATGGATCAGTTGATTTAGCTGAAGTTATCGCTTTATTGGTGACTCCTCCCATAACAGAAGAAAAATCTGTATCAATTCTGACATTTTTAGGCAGAATTAATTCACCTCCGGCAAATACACTGTTCATCTCCAAAAAAGCACTGTCTTTTGAAATCTTGACTTCCTTTAAATCCAGTTTAAAACCGCCGATTATACAGTCAAGTTTGCCTCCGGTAAAATTATCCGACTTTATGGCTTCGTTATACGACCAGAACACCACTGATTCATTGATGCTGTCCTTTTTTACAGCAGTGGCAATCCCGAATTTTTCCAAATTCCAGTACCTGCCGGGTCTTATGAGAATTAAAATGCCAACCATAATAATTAATAAAGGCCATACCGAACAAATGCTGATGCTGAAAAAATTGGAAAGCAAAAATGCTAAACCAATAAAGAGCAGAAAAATGGCCGGTATAAGTTTTCTTTTGATTAAAAAAAGAATCCCCCAAATCACCAATAATAACGGCCATAATTTAAAGACAGTGGCCCAGAAAGAATTTACTAAACCAATCTGATCCAGAAATAAGCTTAATCCCAGAAAAATAAAAAACAGTCCGATGGTTACTCTGACCATAAGCCGATAAATATCCATCTTTTAAATTTTAATATTTAAAATTATTTAGTATAAATTTCAATACTGCCAAGACCGACTTCAACATTGATTTCAAGAGATTTTTCAACTGATTTAAAATAATCATTGGTAAAATTTCCATTTCCTGCTCCGGCAGCCAACTGCTCATTGTTTAAAGTAAGGGAACCCAAACCAACCTTGTAATTTAACTTTAATCCGATATTCTTGGGAAGAGTCAGTTTGATATTGCCAAGACCAGCGCTTAGTTGAACATCACCATCCGGAACCGCAGCTTCGGTAAAGTTGAGCTCTAAAGTGCCAGCGCCAACTTCAGCTTGTAAATCTCTGATTTTTTGCCTAGATAAATTTACAGTGCCGCTACCGGCGCCAAACTTCAACATCAGATCAGTTGGCAGGGAACTTTGCCCCAATTCCAAGTCATATTGAAGATTTTGTGTATTAAATAATGGGTTGGTTTTTCTATTGCTTGTAAAATTGACGGCTAAATGAGTTTCACTATAGGATTTTTCAATGAGCGGTTTACCTACTTCCACATAATACGTAGACATAACATTTAAATAGTCTTGGGAATTTGAATCTTTTACGGTTAACTGACCAAAATCAACTTCGGTTTTTAAACTCATAGTTTTCACGAGGCTAAATTCAGATGCAGTAATTGTGTAACTGCTTTCTTGAGTTTGTGAATTTATAAAGGACGGAAAAAAGAACCAATTTGTAGAAACCGGGTCGTAAATAGCAAAACCAAAAATTACCAAAAGTATTATAAAGTTTATAAAAGCACCTAGGAATTTAAGCAGTCTGGATCCTGAAAAAATAATGCTGATACCCAGGGAAACAAGAAACAGCGGCCAGAATTTCAGAAAATTAAGCCAAATGCTCCAGGATAAGGCACCCGTCGCATTAAGAAACAGTACAATTCCAATAATAATGAGCGACATGGCACCGAAAATTCGTGTTTCCCAAAAATCTTTTTGCTCAAAATTCTTGAATTGTCTGAAGTGTCCGAATTTCTGCCAACTATCTGATCTTTTTTTATATTCATTCCGATTATTCAAAATCACTGACTGTTTTTTTTTAGATACAGACAACCTGGAAAATTTAATTTGTATTTATTTAATGGTATCCTCAACATGCCTGTTTGTCAAAGATGCATATTAAAATATACCTCAACTTTTATTTTCTTACTTTTTAGGTAAAGAAGTTTAAATTTATAATTTATGGTATAATGGTAAGTGTAAAAATTTAAAATTAAAACTGG
Organism: Candidatus Dojkabacteria bacterium; assembly: GCA_035289685.1. Lineage (GTDB taxonomy): Bacteria > Patescibacteriota > Dojkabacteria > B142 > OLB20 > DATDWK01. The sequence goes on along the minus strand of DATDWK010000146.1, from coordinate 8,323 downwards.
TTTAAAGGTCAAAGCCCTGGTCAAACTTCAAGTTTCTACTAACCAAATCCTTCAAATTAGTTTTTTTAATGCACTCGTAATTCTTTAAGAGGGCTAATTTATTTTTTAGGCATTTGGTTATGTATCAATCTGGATTTAAAAATCGTTATGGAAACTCCGGTTATTCTGGGGGTCGTAAACGTTTTGGCGGCGGATTTTCCAACCGCAGGAACTTTAACAAATCGTTTCACAGAAATTCTGGTAATATACGCATCGATATTAATAAATTTATTAATAAAGCTGCACCAGTCCGCGAAGAAAATTATCAGGCAAGAAACAGTTTTTTCGATTTTGAATTAGATGCCAGATTAAAACAAAACATCATAGCAAAAGGATTTACAGTGCCCATGCCGATTCAGGATCAGGCCCTCCCTCACATTTTAGTTGGGAAAGATCTTATAGGTATTGCCAATACCGGTATGGGTAAAACCGCAGCATTTTTGATTCCTTTGATTGATAAAGTCGTTAAAAATAGATATCAAAAAGTATTGATTATCACTCCGACAAGAGAATTGGCACTGCAGATTCAGGAAGATTTGATCAGTTTAAGCCGGGGTTTAAACATCTGGTCAGTCATTTGTATCGGCGGAACAGGTATAGGCAGACAGTTATCTGATCTGAGGCACAGAAAATTTCAGTTCATTATTGGAACTCCGGGTCGCTTGAAAGATTTATACAACCGTAAAGTGCTGGTATTATCTGCTTTTCAAAATGTGGTGGTAGATGAGGTTGACCGTATGTTTGATATGGGTTTTACAAAGGATATCAAATTTTTGCTTGATCAGCTTCCAAAACAGCGCCAGTCGTTATTTTTTTCTGCGACTGTGTCTAGGCAGGTAGAAAGTTTAATCCAGAGTTACTCACAACAACCGGTTACTGTTTCGGTTAAAATTAGAGATACAGCTGCCAGCATTGACCAAGATGTAGTCAGGATTCAAACTCAGGCAAAAATTGAGGTTCTGCATGATCTCTTAATCAAACAGGATTTTAAAAAGGTGCTGATTTTTGGCAAAACCAAACACGGGGTGCAAAAATTATCCGTGGAATTAAAACAAAGAGGTTTTAAGTCCGAATCAATCCATGGCAATAAATCACAGCACCAGCGCCAGTCAGCTTTAAAAATGTTTAAGACTAATCAGATTAATATTCTTGTTGCCACAGATGTTGCTGCCAGAGGTTTGGATATTCCTAATGTTTCGCATGTTATTAATTATGACTTACCCCAAACTTATGATGATTATATCCACCGCATCGGTAGAACCGGCCGGGCAAACACTTTCGGTAGGGCGCTGACATTTATTTAACCTTACTTCGGCGGGGCCACATACCAGCCATCTTTCCATACTTCATCAGATGTTGCAAAGTGAACGTCTACAACAACTGATCCTTTATAGGCTAGCGCCGAGATCAATGTTATAACAAGTTCCTGTGATTTTGAAACAGTAAATGCTTTTATTCCCATACCTGTAGCAATTTTCGCATAATCTTAATTAAGATCAAGCAAATCAAGTTCTGGCAACTGCCGTTCTTTGAGTCCAGATAAATTTTTGATCTCCAATTTAAAAGAAGTGAATCCTTTAGTATTTATTACAAATACAACAAACGGTAAATTATGGTAATTGGGCTTTCATCACGTAAAGCACTGCGGATAAAACCCATAGCGTTTAAAGTACCCTAAGTTGCATGTAAATTTGCTATTGCCACTTTATTTTTTGCACGAGCATAGCCGTCTGCCATTCCAACTGCAGGTCCATCAAGATAGGTAGTTATATATTCGATATTTGAATGCTTTTTTAAAGAGGCTAATAAAGGCATTTCCGTTGTTCCAGGGCAACCGAATATTTTATCTATCCCCCATTTTTTAAGCACCTCTATAATTGCGTCTGCGACTGTTTGCATAGGAATTTTATAGGAATTGTTTTCTATTATACCAATGACAGTCAAATTAATTTAATGACTTATTTTTTTATCTTGCCACAAGTAGAATATATTCTTATACTTGGATAAAATTAATTAAATAATGGCATGTTAAATACCTCTAATCAACCCCTAAATGTAAAAACTGGCTTAAATATAAAAATATTTTTTTTAATCGGAGGTATGTTAATTCTAATAATGCTGATTGCTGTTATTATTTTTAAAATTTCCTCACAGTTCAATTCAATCTCTGAAAACCCAAATGATTTTCCGGTTAACAACCAGAATTCCGTTACCTATTTATCTGAGGCACAGCAAGCCCGAATGCGCTTGAGTAATGGCAAGTGCAGCGGAGCAGGTCCAGTTATTCTTTCTGTTTCACCTATGCAACCGGAAGATTTTTCAATTTTGATTCCCTATGGACTGATGGTGGGCGGACATGTCACACCTATTGATCATCAATATTTTTCACCTACTATATTTAATTCCCCAAGAGATTCCTATGAAGTAATGGCAATGGCAGACGGCCGGATTGTTGACATACAGCCAAGAGACAGAGTAAATCCGCAAAATGCCACTGATAAATTCCAGGAATACCGGATAGTTTTTACCCATACTTGCACATTCTTTACATATTTTGATTTGGTAACCAGTCTGTCTCCGGACCTGCTCGCTGCCTATGAAAAAGTTAAGAATCCCGAAGGATATGCAGGCTCCATGGATTTCTTGGTGAAAGCCGGACAGGTTATCGGTAAAATCGGGGGACAGACTTTAGATTTCGCAGTGTGGAATACCGAACAGATTTTGAGTGGATTTATAGTACCTGAACATTATCAGGGAGAATTCTGGAAAATTTATACTGCCAACCCTTACGATTATATGACACCCGAGCTGAAGGAACTGCTTATAGAGCGTAATCCCCGTACCGTAGAACCTATCCAGGGAAAAATTGATTACGATATTCCCGGGAAATTAATCGGCAACTGGTTTGTTGCAGGTTCAGGAGGCTACAGCGGAGGTCAGAAAGCAGAGTATTGGAAGACACACCTGGCAATTGCTCCCGACCACTACGATCCGACTAAATATATCATCTCATTCGGAGATTTTGCAGGCCAGGCGAGTCAGTTTACTGTAAGCGATAGTACATTTAGGCCGGAAAATATCGGGGTTGAGTCGGGTTTGCTGAAACTGGAATTAAAAACTTTCAGTTATGTAGATACAGGCGGTAATTCCTGGAACGGCATGTCGCTAATTAAATCTCCCAAGTTAATTGCAAATAATTTTGTCCAGGGATGTGTGTTATTACAACTGCTGGAACCCGAAAAATTAAAAGTGGAAACAATTCCTAAAAAAAATTGCAGTGGCATCTCGGGATTTTCTGACCAGGCACAAATTTATGAGAGATAGAAAATCAAATTAAAATTTCTAACTGGACTTTTACTATTAAAAAATTACCAATTTATATGTTTTGCCCGCGTCAACAAAACCCAATTTTTCATAAAAAGCATGTGCAATTTTATAATCGTATCCAGAGTAAAGCCTCAAATCCACTAAATGATTTTTCTCTGTCCAATCAATTACTGCTTTCATTAATTTACTAGCAATACCCTTACGGCGGTAAATTTCTTTTACAAAGAGGCGTTCAATTACGCCATTATATTTAGCTTTGCGCAGTTTAGAAATTTTTTGTACTTCAATAAAACCAATAAGCTTATTTTTCTCTTCAGCAACAAAAATATAAATATTTTTTGAGTTCATTATCTCATCATACATTTCCCCGGAATTATCCCTACAAAAATGGCTTGGTTTTTGATCCCAATCCTGTTTTAAAGAACTGGCATAATCATTGAATAAATCATGCAATTCCAGCACTTGATATTTGTCTTTTTTTGTTGCCAGTCGAATGTTCAATTTAAGGAAATATAAAACAACTTTTTTGATAATACAATGAGTAAAAGACTAAATACAAACTTAAGAAAATTTAAAAACCGTCAGCCAGCTTATCTTCTTCCACAAAATGTAAAGGCAGAGGAGTCAATCTGTTCCCCAAATCCAAATCATCATAGATATCTAAGTTTCTATTTTTAACTTTTTTGGCGGTCATCCAAAAATTCTCCTGAAAATGCGTTTTTTCAATTAACATTCCGGTAATTTCCGTTACAAAAAAACAATAAAATAACGCATCTTGAATATAGGTGCCGTCATCTCTGTGGCGCAGTTTATGATAGACCTTTTCCAAAAATATCTTACCGGCTCTTAGGCCTGTTTCCTCGTAAAGTTCTCTTATAGCTGTCTGTTTTAAAGTTTCTCCGAATCTTACTTTACCCGTGACCCGTCCGATTTTACCGAAATACGGCTGGCGCAGTCTTTTGTTTAACAAATGCTCCACAAAGCCATTATTTGGAATCCTAAATACATGCAAAAGTACAGAGGATTTCGGCTGTTTTTCAATCAGTTCAATCTGGTCATCCATTAAACTCGTATAATCTTTTCCCTTGTCTGTAAGTAAATACCGGTTTTCCTTTTTGGTAACCATGTCTAATTCTAGTAATTTTTTAAATGATAGTTCATATGTTCACTTGCGAAGCCGGGTATTAATAAATCGTTGAACCGCATGGTCTGCCGGGAATCAAGTTTTTTTAAAATGGTTTTTTGTAGATTGTGCAGTTTTACATTGATATTATCCATTTTCCTGATAATTAAACCAATACTAGCAAGATAATAGCCGCATGGTTAAATACAATCAACTGAAAAAAATTTTAGTATAACTTATTAGAAAACTTGCAATATTTATCAATATCATTAAACTCTTAATTATATAATTACTATTGCAGTTTTGTTTATGCCTAAAACTTCACAACCACACCTTTCGTTACCGGATTTCAGACTTAAGATAACTCCTAAAGAAGCAGATAAAGCCGCAGAACTTATCAGATCACCGGAACGATACTTAACCTTATATACCGAATTTAAAAATATCCCGGGTATGATCGGAGTGGTAACTTCAGCAAACGACACCCGCAACAAAGGAAATTTTCCCACCCTGGGCGGAGCCAGAATCAGAACAATAAGTGAACTTATTTCTCCTGCCTTTATTACGTCAATCGATAACAGTACTAAGCGTGCCGCAGCTCAAAAATTGATCAGTCTTTTCCGAAAAAGTAAGGAACAGCTGGCAAAACTTGAAATAAAACAGCAACTGGATCTCCTGGCACTTGCCAAACAGGCAGCGGAAAGAGAATCTCGATTTTTGGCTGCCAGCATGAGTGAAAAATATGTAACATTGGCAGCAGGCCAGGCCGGAATTGCAGATGAAGCAATATTTTTACCCGGGGAAAGAGAAGAATCCATCGGATTGGGCGGTAAATCAGTTCTTATCGCAGAAAATTTAAACTTTTTTCAAAAAGGTCATGAGGGTTTTTCAACAGGACAACAGAGGGAAAATCTGTTCAAACAGCACGGCCAACATACAGCGGCCTACTTTAAAAAAACTAAAATCCGTCATACCACTGCAGAGGATATGCGTGTAACACCGGAAGATTTAAATCAGGTAGCGTCTGCAGTTAAAAAAGCAGGTTATCCCGACCTGGTAGCCTGCCAAACAATTGCAGCCGGAGGCACGGGTAATCCTTCCCTGGCAACAGCAGAAGGAGTTGTCGCAGGCATAGAAGCATTGCTGGATTCCGATAAAAATCCCTATGCTGATAAGGAATTGGCAATCGGCATTCAGGGTCTGGGCAACGTCGGTAGCGGAGTTGCCAAAAACCTTATAAAAGACTTCGCTTCGGGAAAAATTTTCTGCAAAAAATTGCTACTTTACCTGACAGATATAGATAAGGGCAGGGCGGAATCACTTCAAAAAGAACTATTAACAGATATGCAGCAGTCAGGAATTAATAAAGATTCAGTTAAATTTGTAATAATTTACCCGGCAAATCCCAAAGACCCGGTGCCGCACGAATTCATTTCCAGGCCCATGGATATTTTTGCTCCCTGTGCAGTTCCCGAAATCCTGTCGAAAAAAGTCTTGGCGGAATTAAACTTGCGCTGCAGATATATTTGCGGTGCTGCCAATAATCCTTGGGAACTGGATAATCTGGGTGTGGCAAATCTGGATACCATAAAAGCCTATTTTAAAAAAAATGTAAATGTTTCACCTTTTCCCATGACTAACCTTGGTGGCATTTTTCATCTGGAAATCGGCCGTGCTGCATTAGCTGCAGGCCGCCCATTGGATGAAGCTTTTCAAAACCGCGCCGGTCAACTAACCAGGAAAACTGTTTACTACTTGCTAACAAAAATGTATGCCATGTCAAAGAAAACCAAAAAACCCATGGAGATTTTATACACGGATTGGGTAAACCACATGGCTGCCTGCATGTTTAAAGCCAAAGGTGCTGAAAGCCTATCTTTAGCTTAATTCCAGTTAATTAAAAAAAATTACAGCGTTAAAAAACCATGACTCCGCCAGTTGCCGGAATAATATTTGTCAGAGAAAGATGCTGTTCGTCAAAAGTAACATAATTATATACAGGCAAAAAAATAGATAATTTATTAAAGTAAGTTTTGAAAATACATACTTGTGCGATATTCTACGGATTACCACCCCAACCAAAAATGTATCGGTTCTTCAATGCATCTTAAGGATCCATTATTTGTAAAAATTTTAAAGTATGCATTGAAGAATTAAGTATTCCCGAGTAAGTTATTGGTAAAGAGATACATAGTGTGATAGATTAAGGTTATTAATTCTTAAATATATTAATTATGGCAAACTCAGGACTTTCTAAACCTATGAATCTTTCACCAGAATTACAAGACATTATTGGTCCAGGCCCAATGCCTAGAACAGAAGTTACCAAAGCTCTTTGGGTATATATCAAAGCAAATAATCTCCAAGACCCCCAGGATAAAAGGAAAATAAATGCCGATGAAAAATTAAAGAAAGTATTTGCTGGCAAAGATAAAGTAGGCATGTTTGAAATGACTGGACTCGTTTCAAAGCATTTGACTTAAGCCGTTCTTCAAGCCAATAGAAGCATTTTTACTCATAGGAAATATTCTACCAATATAATTAATTAATTGAAATCTTTAGAATATAACACTAGAAATGGATTTCCCAATCGAACTACTTTCAAATAATTTTTAACAGATTATTAAAAGTTTGGATCTGTTTATTAAAAAAAACTATATTCCAGGACGCAATTTCGGGAAAAATTTTCTTCAGACGAGTTTTAATATACGAAAAATGCAGTGGCGTCAAATCATAAAGTATTATTAACTGCCGAGGTATTACTTTGGCCCTAATTAAAATATTAATAAAATTGATTCCATCCATAATTGGCATAGCTAGTTCAGTGATAATAATATCTGGGAGTCCTGCTTGTTTAATATGTTTTACAGCTACTTTTCCGTTTAGTACAAAGATATAGTCTGATATGATTCCGGAAAATTCTGCAGCAATAAGTTCACGGTAGATGAGCTCGGGTTCAATAATTAATATTTTTTTAGCCATTTTCATCATTTTCAGCTTTTTCTGTAAATATAGAAGAAACTCTGGGCTTTTTATTATAATGCCACCAGATAAAACTTTTTAATTGTTCTGCTTTTTTAGTAAATTTCCCCAATTTATTAACAAGTTCTTCTCCCAGCAAACTTTCTATTCCAAAATAATAGATTACACATTTTAATTTTAACCTATTAACAGTTTCCAAAAGCTTTTTTGAAATATCTTTATCATAAGGTTTAATAAATTCAGTTGATATAATTTCCATACCTGTCAAGTTCTTTATAAAGTTCAGAACTTCAAAAAGCACTTCCGGATTTGCATAATTCCAGTTGACGTTTAAAAAATCTATCCCGACTTTTTTATAAATTTTTAAAAATTCATGCAACTTTTGTTCAATCAGTTTTACTTTGATTGAATATTTAATGTTAGTTAGAAAAAGCTTTCTATTAATATCTAGTTTAGCGATTAAGTTCTGATACTTTTCTCTATCAGATAATTTTAAAAAATTTGCAAAGAAAACAATTAGCTCATCTCCGTCAATCCCTCCATTAGTTAATTTGACCCCTAGACCTGTAGCAACTTTTTTACCGGTTTCCAGTAATTTTAAATATTCTGCATTGGTCCATGGTGTAGTAAGACCAGAAGTCTCTTTTCTTTCAATGGCAATTATAGTCGGCTGGGTTTGTTTTATCACCTGTGTTAACTGCCAGGCATATTTTTCCAAATTTTCATCTGATAAAGCAATTCTTTTTCCTATTTCAATAACTTCAACAACTTCCAGCCCGCGTTTTCTTGCAAACTGACTTTCAGATAAATATTGAAAAGGTATATTAATTAATTTCATTCTTAAAAATTTTA
>DATDWK010000145.1:0-6867 GCA_035289685.1 Candidatus Dojkabacteria bacterium | reverse complement strand
AGGAGCAATATCCGGTCCTGCTACAACTGATCCGGCGCTGCTGCCGATGTAAATTTTTCCTATATTTACCTGTTTGTTAAATAATTCTGCGGTTCCGGTGAGCTGGATTTTTTCCAGAAGATAAAATGTGTTACCACCGGAAACAAAAATCACATCTGTTTTATCTAAAACCTGTTCAACTTCGCTGTAGTTTTTATCAGTCAATGTGAAATCGCTAACTTGAAATCCCAGATTTTCCAAACTTTTTCTGTCATCTTTAAGCCACTGTTTATCGCCTTCTTCTGGTTCAGCAGCGGTATCAATAAAAACCGCCCGTTTATTTTTCGGGTTGAATTTACAGTCCTGTACAAGGTCTCTGCCTACTTTGCCAGCAACAGTATTAAAACTTGAAGTCAAGTAAAGCCTTTTTACTGGATTATTAACCGTAGATTTACTCATAGGATATTTTAAAATTTGTTCTTTCTCCAATAGTCAATACCCAGGATCCATGCCAATACCAGGGCAATTACCAGGAATATCATGCCGAAAACAAAGGAAACCGAAGCCGGATCGCTCAAAGTTTTATCCAGGCGGAAGTTAAGTACCGGGATCATTAAATATCTCTTGGTAGCTGCAGCATTGGCAGATGTATTAGCGGTATTTCTGTCGGCGCTGATACCGGCATCTGTAGAAATGCCTCCAACCCGACCCTGTGAATCTTCCAGGGCTTTCCTGGTATAAGTTTCTTCTGATTGCTGACCAGCCTGTCGGTTATTAGTCTGCAGATTATTTTCATGTATTGCTACCGGCAGCAAAAATAACAGGAAAAACACAACAAATGCGGCAAAAATCTGCCTGAAGCCTCCGTCAAAACTGACACTGGTGATTTTAAATGACTGTTTATCTTCCATGAGCTTTATAAATATTTTCTACTATTTTCATTATGTTCTGCAAGTGTTTTTGCGTAGTGAACTACACCGTCATTATCGTGAATATAGTACCAGTAATCATTTGCTTCGGGATTCACAGAAGCCTTTATTGCTACCAGCCCGGGATTGGAAATGGGGGTAGGCGGCAGACCTGGATAGAGATAAGTATTGTAGGGACTTTTATTGGTTTTTAAGGGAAAAACATCAGCCTTCCAGTCTTTAACAATGTAAGTAAGTGTCGCATCAGCCTGAAGCAGTTTCACACCCTGAACTCCCTGTTCCAGACGTCTGAAGTAAATGTCGGCAATCAATGGTTTTTCTTCGAGGGTAAAGGTCTCGCGTTCAATGATGGAGGCAATGGTCAAATATTCGTAAAAAGAATACTTTTCCAGATGTGCTGCTGTGATAACATTAGCAGTAATGACTTTTTCCTCCAGCGTGCTGATCAATTTTTCAATAACAGCCAGTGCAGTGGTATCCGGCTTAAAAAAGTAAGTCTCGGGATATAAAAAGCCTTCAAGATTTTTGCCTGCAGGTTTGTACTTTTGTAAAAATGCAGTAACCTTACTGTTGAATGTTGTACTGTCCGGAGCTTCGGCGATGGCTATAAATTCACTTTCTACAAATTTTGCTTCGTTTTTGCCTGCAAACACAGTTGCCGCTTTTTCCGCAATTTCGTCGTAACGCATTCCTTCGGGAATCGTCAATTTTACATAATCCAAATCAGTGGCTTTTTGCAGTTTTTCCACAATCTCTACAATAGACATAGATGTTGACAGCTCAAAAGAACCGGCTTGAATTGAATTTGCCAATCCGGGATTCAGTTTTAAATAAATTTGCAGAGCCAGTTTATTGGCTACAAAGCCTTGCTCCACCAATTTTTCTGCAATGGTTTCTACTCCCTGGCCTTTTTCAACGGCAAAAACTTCCAGTTCAGTAGATAAGCCGTTGGGAATGGCAACGGCATTTTGGTACCAGAAATAGCTCCCCAAAGCCATGATTATAACTCCGGTGATTATGGCACCAAGCAATTTAACCAGTCTACCCATATTTTCTCCTTTCATTTTGATAATCCAGATATTCCTGTAAAATAATGCGGGCGGCTTCGCTGTCGGCGTTGGCTCTTTTTCTGCCCCGGGCTTGATATTCAGCTATTTTGGTTGAATAGGTTTCATCCCAGAACTCAACCGGAATTTTAAGTTTTTCCTGTAGATTAATTTGTATCTGTTTTACCAATTTCATGAATTTTGTTTCTTTATTTATAACACTTACGGGATATCCCAGTACAATTTTTTCAAATTTTATTTGCTGTTTCAGCTGTATCAGAAAGGTTAAAGCATCGTCTATGTCCTTGATATACCTCGTTTTATACGGTGCTGCCACCAGCTCTGTTTCGTCAGAATATGCCAGACCGATTTTTTTTAAACCAAAATCCATTCCTAAGATAATCATAGGATCATTATAGTATATTTTTTACTTTTGCTATAAAGCTCTGGAATATCTGATTTTAAGACTTATAAACTAACAGGAATTGTCACCAGTACTGTAACACTGCCGTCAGCCATGCTGGTATCGTAAAATTCCCATTTGCCGTTGCCTCCGGCTGTTGAGGGAATTGTTCCCGGATTGACCATTTGCTCAAAACTGGCAAATTGACCATAATTGTCTCCCTGAGCCTGTATTGAAGTATCGTATAAGATACCTCCGTTCCCGCCTACAAGCCTTAAACCCATGCTGCCTTCAAAAAAATCCTGCATTTGACCGCGGAAAAGCACTGCGCCTCCGGTGTACTTCATATTTCTATGCGGGGCAAATACTTTGACCCTTTCTGAACTTACTGTTTCGAAAAGTACTGTTGTGGTTTTTGTCAATTCAGAAGTCTTGCCCTCTGAGTTCGGATATACCTGAACGTAAGCGCTTTCGGAAACAGAACTTTTTTCAAGTTCCAAAAATACCGAGTAAGTTACACTGGTTTGATTTGCATTACCAGTTAATTCCACAGTGGCAGTTCCCAGTACAGTCCCGTCATTGTCAAAAGCCTGTACTGTTAAATTTGCTAATGAAACAGAAGCAACCCCTTCAACAAGAATTTTACCGTCAACTGTTGCTGCTTCTCCGGGTTTGGTAAGTGTTAGAGTAGCAACCTCGGGTGCCGGAGTACCTCCGGCAGATGTAGGTGCCACAGTCGGGGTCGGAGTAACAGTGTCTGTGCCTTTAATAATGGTGTAAATTACCAGCAGGAATAATAAAATAATAATTACTATTCCCAAAACAAAGGCCATCACTTGTAAAGTACCGTTCTTTTTGCCTGCATCACCGTCAGCAACAGCTGCAGATACAGCACCGGGTACAGCGTTTCCTGTTCCTGCCGGTGTATTTGCGGCTGGGACTGGAGCCGCTGTTGCAGCACCTGTATCACTTGAAGCTACGCTTGCTGTCTCAACAAGCTTACTTTCGTGCATAGCTTGATTTTGTGCCGCTAAGCCATTTTCCAGTTCGGAAATTGAAGGCTCTTTTGTGGAACCTCCGGTGTCATTTTGTTTATCCATAAACGTTTATTAAAAGATAATTATTTATATTTTACAAGTAATTTTTAAATATATAAACATTTTCAGCAAAAAATTGCTGATTATTTTATTCCAATGTAACAATTTAATAATGTAAAAGCAAAGATTAAAACAAATTTACTACTTATATTTTAGAATAAATGCTATAATCATTTCCGATGTAACTATTAAGGCGATTCCAGTGAAGGAATTACAAGAGTGTTTGCATTATTCGAGCCCTCTTGAAAATTTCTTCAACTAAATTCCCCACTAAATAGTTACACACTATTTATATTTTTTAATTGTGTAATTATTATGAATACTCCGGAAAAAGTGAAGGAGATAGCCTTAAATGGTTCCAAACTTACTTTTAAAATTGGTAAATTGGCTACGCGGGCAGAAGTAGCTGTCTGGGCCCAGTTAGGCGAAACTGTTTTATTGACAGTACTTGCAATGGGTAAAGAGGAAAGTACCATGGATTACTTTCCACTAACAGTGGAATATATAGAAAAATTTTATGCCGGAGGAGTTATTTCCGGTTCGCGTTTTTTAAAAAGGGAAATGCGCCCTTCCGAGGGTGCAGTTCTAAAAGCAAGACAGGTTGACCATTCTATCAGATCTTTGTTTCCTAAAGAGTATAAAAAAGAAATAAGTATAATCCAGACAGTTCTATCATATGATGAAAAACATGATCCAGAATTATTGGCAACAACTTCAGCTTCACTTGCGTTAATGCTTTCTTCGGCACCTTTTGCAGGTCCCTGCGCCAGTGTTAGAGTTGGTGTAAAAGGGTCAGATTTACTGCTTAACCCCGACCATGATGTGATTGAAACACTGGACGGGGAATTTATGGTTTCTGTTAGAGATGGAAGGATTTTAAATATTGAAGGCTGGGGTAATGAAGTACCCGAGGAATTGATGGCAAAAGTATTGGATTTTGCAGTTGAGCATAGTAAACCGTTGTTAAAACTGCAGCTGGAATTACAAAAAGAGGTTGGAAAAGTAAAAGAAAAGGTTGAAGAAGTGGATATATCAAAAGAGTTGATCAAAAAACTGGAAAAGCAATACCAAAAGGATATCAACGAGGCTTTGTACAATTTTGATACTCGATCAAATATTTACAACGATATTATTAAAAAGCAGTTGGAAGAGGACCCTGAGCTTGATAAAGCGTTGATATTAAATGCAATTGACTATATTGCCCGCAATATTATGCGCTCCGGAGTATTAAAAGACGAAAAAAGATCCAGCAACAGAAAGCTAAATGAGGTACGTGACCTGGAAATCGAAATCGGAGTGCTTCCCAGGGTACATGGGTCGGCTCTTTTCCGCAGAGGCAGAACACAATGTCTGACAATTTTAACCTTGGGTTCTACCCGGTTAGTCCAGACATTAGAGAGTTTCGAAGGAGAAGCAGAAAAAAGGTTTATGCACCATTATAATGCCCCGGGATATTCCATGGGTGAAGCCGGCAGATTTAATTATTACCCCGGCAGACGCGAAATCGGACACGGAAATATCGGTGAAAATGCACTGAAAGCCATGTTACCCAAAATTGAGGACTTTCCTTATACTATCCGTGCAGTTTCCGAGATACTTTCACAACAGGGTTCCAGCTCAATGGCTGCTTCCTGTGGCACCAGTTTGGCCTTGATGGATGCCGGTGTTCCAGTAAAAAGTCAGGTTGGAGGTGTTTCCCTGGGTCTGGTTACCGAAGACGGCAATGAGAAAAACTACAAATTGCTTGTGGATATTGAAGATGTTGAAGATTTCTATGGAGATATGGATTTTAAAGTAACTGGAACCGGCAAAGGTGTTACCGCAATTCAACTGGATAACAAGCTGCAGGGTATTCCGGCGGAAATTCTTAAAGACGCTTTTATTAAGTCAAAAGCAGCCAGATCAGAGATTCTGGATGCAATGAATAAAATTATTGATCACCCACATACGGAACTCAGTCAATATGCTCCCAAGGTAAAGTTGCTGAAAATCAACCCGGCAAAAATCGGTGAGTTAATTGGTCCTGGAGGTAAAGTAATCAAAGGTATTCTAGAAAAATTAGCCAATGAAGTGGAAATTGACATAAAAGACGACGGCAGTGTTACTATTACAGCAGAAGATGTCACTAAAATTGCTGCAGCTGAAGAATTTATCAATAATATAGTAATGGAAGCCCAGGTTGGCATGGTTTATTCCGGGATTGTTGATAAACTGGCTCCTTACGGAGCTTTCGTGGATGTAAGCCCGTCAATTTCCGGTTTATTGCATGTGTCTGAAATGTCTGATAAATTCGTTAAAGACCCTGCGCAAATACTAAAGGAAGGTCAGGAAGTCAAAGTTAAAGTAAAGGGTATCAACGATGACGGCAGAATTAGTTTTACCATGAAGGGTTTAAACGAAGAAGATACCAAGCAGAACAGCCTTAACCAGAGCCAGATAGAAGATTCCGGTTCTGAGAGCAAAAAAGACCACCGGGAGTTTCCCAGGGATGAGCGCAGACAAGACCGCAGCTACGGGCAGCGCAGAGACCAGCGGGGAGGTCCGAACAGAGGACCGCGCAGGGACGACCGCAGAAGTCCCCGCAGGGATTTTAAAAGAAATTACTAAGCTAAAGATTTAATTCTCTAAGGCAAATACAGTTAATTCACTATAAATGGTCAAAAGAACTTTGATTTCATTAAAGAATTTGCTGGTTAAAGAACAGAATGAGATATTGGGTGCTGCATCCATGCTCATGGCATTGCTTTTTATTTCCAAAGTCACCGGGCTGGTATTTCTTACTTTGATGTCCAAGCAGTTCGGTGCTTCACAGGAAACCGATCTGTTCTATCTGGCATCTGCAATTCCGGAAACCATTACCAATATTATTTTATTGGGTGCCATTTCCGGTTCAGTGATCCCGATTTTCGTCAAAGTACGCCAGGAAAAGGGTGAACAGCACTTCATTTCCTCTTTCAGCTCCATGATCAATGTAGGTATGCTCTTTTTTGTGATCCTGGCAGTCATAGCGGCAATTTTTTCCCGGCAGTTGATTCCTTTTGCCATACAGCTGGTACAGAGGAATATCCCTCTGACAGGCGCGGAAATAGATATGACAGTCTGGATGATGCGTCTGCTTTTGATCCCGCAGATTATCCTGGGTTTAAGCGCGTTTATTTCGACCTGGCTCAATATCTACCACCGTTTTATTATTCCTTCCCTTGCTCCTGTTTTTTACAACATCGGAAAAATACTGGGTATTTTAATTTTTGTACCGCTTATGGGCGGAAGCATCTGGGGTATTATTCTGGGGACGATCCTTGGGGCAATCCTGCATTTGGTCATCCAGATTCCTCTGGTGATTTATCTCAGACTAAGTTTTAAATTTAAAATTGCCTTTAAAGATGAAAATTTCCGTCAAGTACTGAAGCTGG
>DATDWK010000144.1:0-5564 GCA_035289685.1 Candidatus Dojkabacteria bacterium | reverse complement strand
CCACCTGCCTCCCCTCATGTTGGCTTCTATTTTTACAAGGGTTTCGGTTTGGGAATCTTTTGGGATACCAGATTCATCCCGGTACCCTTTAATATTTTTACCATCGATGACTCCGCTGGTATATTGGCCCCTGATCACACCAGATTTAAAATCTTTAATTTGTAAGTGTTTGATAATGTCGGTCTTGGCTTTGCTGATCAAATTGGGTGACATTTCTATTGGTAAATCCATTAAAGTTAAAGCCAGCAATTGCAATACATGGCTCTGCACCATATCTTTTAAGTGACCGTAAGCATCGTAATAGCCGCTGCGGCCGCCCACGCCAAGAGATTCGTAATAATTGATCCGGACACTTTCGATACAATTACAATCATAACTCGTAAGTAATGCCGGATTGGCAGCCCTGAAATAGAGAATATTCTGTACCGTTTCTTTACCCACCAGATGATCGATCCTGTAAATCTGGTCTTCTGAAAATAACTCCAAAGCAAGTTGATTAAGCTCCCGGAAATTCTGCAGGGAGCGGCCGTAGGGCTTCTCCATAATAATTCGGGTATCTTTTTCGTTTTTACAAATCTGTTGAAGCTGGGTTTGTTTAATACCTTTTAATACCTGACTGTATAAATCTGGTGCAACTGCCAGATAAAAAATTTTATGGGTACACACGCCTAAGTGCATGTCCGTATCATTCAGTTTTTTTGCCAAAGAAACATATGCTTCATTGTTATTAAAGTCTCCTTGCTGATAAGTGATTTTCTGAGAAAATTTAAACCAGGTATTTTCATCAAAATTAAAGGAAAAATCCTTTTGCAGCGTTTGTTTGATTTCCTGCCGGTACTCGGAATCCGACATTTGTCTGCGAGCAAATGCTATTACTTTGAACATTTCCGGCAGCATTCCTTGTTTATTTAAATTATAGAGTGAAGGCATTAGTTTCCGGTGAGCCAAATCGCCGGTAGCTCCAAAAATTACAAAACTTGTGGGGATGTCATAATTTGCACTGAGATTTGCTGCCATTTAATTTTTTTTTTCGATGTTTAAGTAATTTAAGCATTTCTTTTGAATCAGGTAATTTTGGGTTCCTGTTCCCATTCAGTATGGAATTTCCCTTCCCTGTCGATTCTCTCATAAGTGTGCGCTCCGAAAAAATCACGGAGTGCTGAAACAAAACTGGCTGACAGCGTGCTGCTGGTCACTCCATCAAAATATTCCAGAGATGCTGTAAAACCCGGAAGATACACGGCATTGGAAACTCCAACCTGCACGACCTGGCGCAAACCCGGGAGATACTGTCTTACTAATGTGACAAGTTCGGGCAATTCCAAAAGAAATATATGCTTGTTATCACCTTCCTTAAAAATTTCCTGAAACTTCTTTAAAAGTTGTGCACGGATGATACAGCCGCCCTGCCAAATACGCACGAGTTCCAAAAGATCAATCTGCCAACCCTGCTCTTTATTTGCTTTTTGCAGCAAGTCAAATCCCTGGGCGTATATAATAAGTTCGCCTACTATTAAAGCTTTTTCCAGGTATTCGCTAAATTCGGTAAAAAATATTTTTAACGTTTCTTCAGGGTTTTCATATAATTTGCTGTTTCTTTCCCTGCGTTCTTTAAATCCAGATAGTATTCTGGCGGATACGGCTTCACTTATTGACGGCACAGGGACGAGTCTTTCTAGTGCGTCATTTACAGACCATTTTCCTGTACCTTTTTGTTCGGCTTTATCTAATATCATATCGATTAAATACCCGCCTTTAGGATCCAAATCGTCTTTCTTTTTTAAAATATCAATACTGATATCTATAAGATATGAATTTAATTCCCCTTGATTAAAATTGGAAAACTGTTCGGCAATTTCTTCGGGTTTTAAAGAGTAAACCACTTTTAAAAGCTGGTAAGCTTCTGCCAGAAGCTGCATAATAGCATATTCGATACCGTTGTGCACCATCTTGGTAAAATGTCCGGCACCGTTTTCCCCCAAATAAGTAACACAGGGATTTATGGCAAAATCTTTGGCGGCAATGGCCTGGAAAATTGTTGATAATTGCTGCCAGGCGCTTTGATCTCCGCCCACCATCAAGCTCGGACCCTGCAGTGCGCCTGATTCCCCGCCCGAAACTCCGCAACCGAGATATTTGATTTGCCTGTGCACCAAGTTTTCCTGTCTGCGAATGGTATCCTGATAGTGGGAATTGCCGCAGTCTACAATAACATCGCCTGGCTCCAGTAATGGAACAAGCTTGTCAAGAACCTCATCTACCGGAGCGCCAGCTTTAACAAGAATAAGAACTTCACGGGGAATAGCCAGCTTTTCTACAAAGCTTTTTAAATCCTTTGCCCCCATCAATCTGTCGGACTTATATTTCGATAGAAATTCGCTGGTTACTTTTCCGGTTCTATTAAATACCACGACTTTAAAACCTTTATTGGCGATATTTCGGGCAAGATTGCTGCCCATGGTACTTAAACCGATAACACCAATATCTGCTTTTACATTCTGGGAGTACTCCATTTGTCTTAAATTACAACATGCTAATGTTAACAGATTCAAAAATTAATTTAAATCCTGATCGGTTATTAGAAGACAATTTCTCCTTAATGCCAGTAATGCAGGATATTTATAAATAAATGACTGCTTAGCCGATGCTGATTTTATGAGCTTTTTTAATAGCGGTAACTTTTCAGCACCCTTGGCAAAAAGATAAATTTTATTTATTTTTTGAAAAAATTTTGGCGAGATGGTAATCCTTTTTGGGGAATCTTTGGGACCCAGTTGATAAGCTGATACTAATACATTTTTTAGATAATTTTCTGTGAAAACTTTTCTAGATGAAGGGAATATACCTGCAGTATGTCCATCAACGCCAATACCCTGCATTGAAATAATATAGCTATTGTCCGAAATATTTCTTTCTAGAAATTTCTGATAATCTTTGGCAGTTTCTTCAAATGATTTACCCTTTAAAATTTGATAAACTTGACCGCCTTCTATCCTCACCAATTCAAGTAATCCGGTTTTATTTATTTCCTGCCAGTTGGAATTTCTATGTAACGGATTCTTATCCCAGCGCTCATCACCGACTGACACTGATAAATTTTTCAAACTGCCGAGTTTACTTAAATGCTTGAGTAAAAGAGGATATATTGAAACAGCACTGCCGCCTGCCAAAAGTAATAATACTTTCCCTTTGCCCAAATAACTAATTAATTCCTTTGCTAATAACTCAGCAACAATTTTCTCGGGTTGGGGAGTAGCTATGATTTTCAAATTATTTTTTATATTTTTTTGAAATTGCCAGAATGGCTTTCTTCCAATCTTTAGCACGGGAAATTGCGTCACTTTTGCTGTTCAATTCAATTTCTTTTACATTATTTTGGGAATTTTTAACTATACAAACATACTCCTCATCCCAGATTCCAAAATCCAATTCAGGAATAATTTTCTCGGCATTGTTAAAGAAACAATAATAAATTTCTATGCCGGCAGCTAAATCTTTCTTGATAAATTCCTGAATTTTTTTATCCTGAAGATCTTTTCGCGATCGAATAATCAATATTCTTATAAAATCCTTGACTCTACGAGCAGCAATCCTGGCATTCTCAAAGTAATGCCTGGTTTTAATCCAGAAATCCTTAATATCTATATTCCAAGTCGCAAAACCGCTTTTTTGCAGATTCCGGAAATGAAATAACCCTTCATCGTCTACATCTTCAGGAGGAATAATCAACACACCTTCACGGTGTTTGCGCAATAAATCTATGGCGTCACTGTCCGCTTTATGAATAAGATATCTCTGGTAAAGCGTTAAATCAATTCTGGTCTTACACAATTCCAATACCAAAGGAAACTCATTTAAATTGACTTCACTGTTCATATGTCCGGCTTTCTTAACATTAATCAGTGAACTTTCCAAGGCTTTGCCAAAAAGAATGCTGCGATTTTTATCGACGTACGGGTCGCTATCTGAATATAAAACATATGAAACCGGAAGAAATTTTTTCAGCTTTAAAAAATTAAAGTCTGTTTTATAAAAGGTATTATTGGCAATTTTAAATTGCCATAAACTCTTTAGATCATCTAAAAAAGGGCTGACAAAAATGGCACTGTCAATTTTTATTTTATATTTAGACAGAAGGTGCAAAATAAAAACACAGCCCAGGGAATGTCCGATAAAACACAATTTTTCTCCTTGAAGTCCGGGTACGAATTTTCTTGCTGTATTCAGCCAGTTCAGCAAATTCTGTTTTTTCATTAGATAACTTGGACCTGCATCAGTAAGATCTTCCCAGCTGTCAACAGGAAAGCCGGGAATTAAAACTTCCTGTCCCAATGATTCCAGTTGCAACTTTAATTCCGGAAACCAGTTTGATTCAGGACTACTGAAAGCTCCGTGGAAAATTACAAATTTCATGATTATTTGAAGTGAAAATTACTGATAAAAACCTAATTCTGCTGGAATTATAGCATATTTTTATAGCTGGTAATCTGCTATAATAGCGTTGATTGCAGCGGGGCATAGTTCAATTGGCTAGAATGTACGCTTCGGGTGCGTAATGTTCCCGGTTCGAGTCCGGGTGCCCCGACCAAAAGAAAGAAATAGAATTATATGACAGGACGTAATATCTATATTTCTGGACCTGATGGGACCAGAAAAACACAAACGGCTTATGGTATTGCAAAATGGTTGAACCAGGAATTTGGTTTTCCAACCAAGGTCGTTCATTTCCCTACAGAAGAATCATTACCCTCGGGCATCATTCGGATGGATATGAGTGAACCACCAAGGATAAAATTGGGTGCAGGTGCTAGAGATTTATTATTCGTTGCTGACAGAACAGAAACGATGGTAAGAGTACTCACTCCAGCAAGGATAGAAAAACCAAATTTATGGTTGATATTTGATCGGGGACCGTTTGACGGTTTGGTATATGCTGAAGCTGCTGATCAATTACGTCCGACACCTATCGGAATATCCACTGGGTGGATAGAGGCTTGCGATGAACCATTTTTGCGAAAATTTCCAGTTGATTTAGGTATTTATTTGACTGCATCTTTAGAGGAATCTCAACTTATAATGGTAGAAAGGGGCCGGTTGGAAGGAAACGATATGAATGTAGCACTTCAATCAATAGTAAGGACAGTTTTCGATAAATACTTTACAGGTAAACTAAATTGGACGAGGGTTGAGGTTGGAAGATATCCTTATGAAAATTTGGTAAATCAAGCAGCAAGAATTTTATCTATTATAAAAGTTATTCTTCGCGATAGAATGATAGGTTGGGGAATAGAAGGTAGGTTTTCGAGCCCAGAGACATAATATATAAATCTCAATATGCCCGGAAGAGCAGAGTGAACTAATCTTTGCAAAATACAATTATAATTATTTAATAAATCTCGACCAAAATATTAGTAAAAAAATGCTAAAATACAAAAACACCAATCTAAATTGATTTTAACAATTTTTGTTTTCATTTTTAAAAGGGAAAAATTTTGTGATCATTTAAGATTTCCACCCTATTTATCAGAGTTTCCTTGCCATAAACTCACTTTAGCTTTTTCTTC
>DATDWK010000143.1:0-4139 GCA_035289685.1 Candidatus Dojkabacteria bacterium | reverse complement strand
GACTACCCGAGCATATAATTCAGCCTTACACTCTCTGCTGGAAGTAGAAGCAGGTGCTTCTGGTGAGGGTATTACTTCCACTAGGGGTTTAGGTAAAATTGCCAAAATGGCAGGTTATGGGAACGCAGACGAAGCAGATGACAGAGGTTTTGCTGCTTTATTAGTCAGAATTGATCCTGATAATCCTGAGTATATTGATCTTACAAATAGACCGGGTGCAACTGTTAGTTGGGAATTAATGAAATCTTTAGCCGCTTTAGCGGGTCTCTGCAGGGTTAAAGGCCGTTTTTTAAGCGACCAGGCGTTAACTATTGTTTACTAACAGATTGGGTATGAATGAATAATTCATAAATTCAGAGCAGATTTTTTAAGACCATTTCCAGTGCTATAATCATCCATGACTTAAGTAATTATTATCTCTATGAACCAAGTCGCTGTTAAATTCTTGATCCTGAAATTCGGCAAATTATTGCTGCGTAACGACCCGGAGCAGGGGATCTGGTCCCTTACCGGCGGGGATATTTATACCAATGAGAATCTGCACCAGGCTGTGAACAGGATTACCGTTGCAGAAACGGGGTGGCAGGCCGATAACGTGCGTTTTTTTAAGCTGAACAGCTTTATTGACGAAGACGGGTATTATCTGGGTGTTCAGCTGCATGAAATTGTCTTTATTGTGGATGCCGTTAAAAATATTTTGCCTGCAGAAAAAAGAATCAAGAATTTGCGCTGGTTTCCGCTTAACCATTTACCCCCATCCCGGGAACTGAATTTTATAGATGCTGAAATTATCTATGCTTTTAAAAATTTGATCCACGCAGGCAAGACGCTTGACCTGGAAAATCTGCCTCCGGCTTTTAAACTTAAAAAGATTGCTGCAAAGAGCAATTTGAGGTTGCTTGATTTTACTGTAATATAATTTTGGAAATTAAAATCAGTAAGGTATTAAATTATCTTTAATGGCTGAGCTTCTTGATAGAGCATTAACTGGATTCGAGGAAGCAATAACGTTGGGAGGAGAAATTATCAGAGGTGGACAACGTGAAAATGAACTTTCTGATCCTGATTTATAACAAATTCAAATTTAGTTTAAAATGTATTATCTTTATATCCTCAGTTGCTCAAATAAATCGCTTTATACTGGTATAACCAATAATCTGTCTAAAAGAATGAAGATGCACTGCTTGGGCAAGGGATCTAAATATGTTTTTGCGTACCTGCCGTTTAAACTTGTTTATAAAGAAATATTTCAGTCAAAATCTGGGGCTTTAAAGCGTGAACGGCAGATTAAAAGTTGGAGCAGGGGAGAAAAGATTAGAAATTTGCGGTTAAAAGCCAAGTAAGTGTTCAGATGCCACAGTATTATAATTTATTACCGATAAACTTCCCTCCTGTGTCCGATTTTGGTTATAATAATTTTCTTTTTTGCTTTTTCCAGCAGATAGATGATCCTATAATCCCCGATTCTTATTCTATATAGGTCTTTATAGCTGCTTAACTTTTGTGAATTTAGAAGTAGGGGATTAAGCTGCATTTTCTCTGTCATTTTAAAGATTTTGTGAATTAGTGATTGCGGCAATCTAGCCAATTCTTTTTCTGCAGATTTTTTAAAGAAAATCCGGTACATATCTGATAACTGATAAGAATTTAAGCTTTACTACCTAACAGTTTGGCAAAAACCTTTTTGGCAGGAATGTCTTCTTCTTCCAGTCGCTGCAAAGTAGCCTTTAAATCTTCCAGTTCTTCCATTGCTTCTATATAGCTTTCGTAGAGATCCACAGGCACAAGTGCTGATCTTGGCTGGGAATTAACAATTAAATAGCTGACTTCGTTTTCTGGTATAGCATTGGAACCATTAGTTTTCAAATCTGTTAGAGTTACTATTTTCATAAAAAGAGTTTTTAAGAAGTAAATTCAGTACTATATTATCACCTTACTAGTTTTGTTGTCAATGCAACATTCAGTCAATTTAAGGAAGGTGAATATAAGTATTAAAACTATAGGGTATGTTATAATCTAATATGCACAACGCTTAATTTATATAAATTCAATTTTGTAAATAATGGAAGACCTTCCTGAAATCCCAATAGATGAGTTTGATCCTAATCTTGCCGTCAGAAGAATTTTTGCCAATGCTCTCTTAAGTGCATTAGAGTTTGTTCCCATTATCCATTTTTCAGGTGAGGCTGGACAATTAGTGAATCTGGTAATGCGGTTTACCCCGCGATTTAGAAAGGCAATTTTAAATAAGGTAGGTGTAGATGATTTGACTCCGGATATTTCCACTGCTGTGCTGGGCATAGAAACTGTAGCAGATATTGCCGTTACAGGCACAACTTTACCGTCGTATTTATTAATTGCAGGAATTCAAATAACTAAAGATTTGTTTGGTTTAGGCCGGTGGTTAGTGAGTAAGTAATCAAATAAACTAATTCAGTTGTATTTTGATATAATTTATAGTAATTACATATTAAATACCAGTAATGTTAGAAAGTCTGAACCCCCTTGTAGATATACTTGAGCAAAGGTCAGATAAGTCTTAAAATGACAGAAGAAACTTTAACCTCAATTCCGGTTGAAGAAGTACCGCCTAATTCAGTAGTCAGGCTAGTTCAATCTGCTCATTACTGCCAAGTTATTTTGAATCCTACAGGAGTTTTGGAACCTTCAGGCGAGTGGGATCTCTCGGCAGGAACATTATTACTTACGCATGTTATACCACAATTTCACAGAGGAGCGGGTGATACTTTAATCTTAGATCAATGGCAAGTACAGACTTTAAGTGTAAAAGGTTTCGAACCGCAGATTTTTTTCTTTACTGATTTTGGATCCCTTACATACTTAGTTCTTAAAGCTGGAACATCTGTACAATTATTGGAAGGTCCGGCCTATCATAGCCGAATTGCCAGGGATCCCGACTCAAGATTTTGTGTAAAAGTTGAGAGATTTGATGACAGCGGTTATGTTAATAGCTTTATCCAGCTTCCTTTTAGAGTTGATGATGTTTAGCTGGTTTTGTTAGGAGTGCTATAATAAAGCAAATTTGATTTGTAATTATGTCGCGTAAATCCACATCCTTTGACATAGAAACACTATTTAAACTGACCCGCTACCTTAAGAAAAAAGGCAAACGAATTGTCTTTACCCACGGAGCCTTTGATCTTTTCCACCTGGGGCATTTGGAATTGTTGCAAAAATCGGCTGATATTGCTGACTAATTGATTGTTGCAGTGGAGTGCAATGAAAATATCGGTAAATATAAAGATTACCGCAGACCGATAATTCACGAAACGGCCCGGCAGGAAATTATTAATGAACTGAATTGTGTTAACGGAGTTTTTATTAACAAGCTGGCGGTGAAACCCGAAGACTATATTTATCTTTATCAAAATTTGCATCTGGATGTTGTTACCATCGGCACGCGATTTGGACATCTGGAAAAATTAAAATTCCAGGCTGTTAAAGCCGGGATAAAACTGCGTCAATTGGGTAGGATACAATATGGAGGGACGAGCGGAATTATTAGAAGAATTTTAAAGAAATATACCTAAATATTAGGTCTTAGTATATAATAGATAAGATATGAATATTTATTTATTAGTTAATTAGTCATGGCGGGTCGAGCTGGTTCATTTCCTACTAGTCCGGACGTAAGACTTACAAGAGTTAACTGTAATGGTGGGGCCGTGTCTGCAACGTTAACTAACGAAGCTATAAGAGATATCTTGGCTCCAATTGTAGCTGATATGGAACCTAAGGTAACGACGGATACGAGAATAGAGGTTACAAATGATCCGCTCTTCGGACATCCCCGGGAGGTATAATAGTTTTACCGTATTTCTTTTTTAAACATTAATTTGTTAAAGTTTGCGCCTCCTTAAGTTTTTTCCAAACAGTTACAATTCAAGTTGAAATATTTTGTCTTCAATTGTAAAGTAACCGTTAAATGCGATTTCCAGGCAGATAAGTATAGAATTCACCGCGTTTTATATCAATTTTTCTTAAACATGACCAGATTTTTTAGTCTCTGCCATAAGTACTTGTCGGTGTAAGTCCGGGCCTGGCTTCTAATAAAAATTCCCCAAATAATTAAAATAATGCCGCTTAAGGTTTTTAAAATCATTAAAGTTTGCAGATCA
>DATDWK010000142.1:0-2501 GCA_035289685.1 Candidatus Dojkabacteria bacterium | reverse complement strand
GGGGCTGAAATAAAAGTATCAAGTATCAAGTATCAAGTTATGCTTCCCTGCAATCAGCAAAATTCTCAAAAATCTGCAGGCTGGCCGTATAAATGAACGGCAACAATTGCTTTTGTCTTCTTTGTAATTGCTTTTTCAATTTTGTCCGGATCAATATTAAATGTTGAAGCTGAAATATCAACCAAAACCGGCCTGGCACCGATTGCAGTTATGGCAAAAACAGTCGGATAACTGTTGGCGGAAAGTATTACTTCATCACCTGCTTTAACACCAAGCGCCGATAATGCTAAACAAATTGCATCCGTTCCTGAGGCTACTCCTGCCGCGTATTTAACTCCGGAATATTTTGCAAATTCTGCTTCAAATTCCGAATCTTTAGACCCCAGAATAAATATTCCTCTGTTTATTACTTCCTTAATAGCGCGGTTTAAATCCGGCAGAATTTTCCTGTTCTGCCTGTTCAAGCTAAATACCGGAATATATGTCATTGTTTTTAAAATAGTCTATCTTTAATTGTTTTAAAAATCTATTATATGTACACAATGGACATTTTGCACTTTTCCCTGCTGGCTATACAGGTATTTCTGCTGAGTTTTTTTCCCGCTTCTTTAATATCATTTTATCTACCCTACAACCGGCAGGTATCAATTACAGCCGGGTTTGCTTTGTCACTTTTGCTTTTTTATCTTTCAAGTTTCGCTGCCTACTATTTCAATCTTCCCGCAGCTTATTTTTTTCTGGCAATAACGGCATTTTCTGCTTTTATCTTTGTTATAAAAATTTATGGATCAAAATCTGCATCCTTTGATTTTAAGCTGCCCTTAGTCTTTTTCATTTTCTACTTGATCTTAGCTGTAAGTCAAACACTTATACCATATTACGCCGGAGGTTACTGGTATTTTGACTGGTTTGAACATTACCAGCGTTCCCTTTTCTTTCTTGACCATTTACCGTTAGATTTCCGCTTCGGGCCTTATTTACTAACTGCCAGACCGCCTTTTTTTAATCTGGTTGCCTCATTTTTCATGGAATTCACCGGCCGGAATTTTTATCACTACCAGTTAATTGCCACGCTCCTTAATGCTCTGGTAATATTACCTGTCTATCTCATCAGTCGTGATCATCTAAAACTCAACCATTATAAATACCTTCTCTCTATTGTCTTTTCTATTGTCCTTTTTAATCCGGCAATTTTCCAACAGACCACATTTACCTGGACAAAGTCACTGTCTGCCTTCTTTGTCATCTTGGGTTTTTACTTTTATCTGGATCACAGAAAGGAACAACGCTTTTTATCGCTTTTTTTAAGTTTTATCTTTCTGGCTCAGGCACATCTGGTTCATTATTCTGCCGTAGGTTATATCATTCCTATTATTTTTGCTGCCCTAATATCCTCAGTTGCTCAATTTAAAAAATTCTTTGTCCGTTATGTTATTTGTTGCTTTGTATTTTTACTGATTTTATCTTCCTGGTATGGTTTTGCTCTGAAAAACTACGGTGTTTACAACACATTTGCCGGCAACACTTCATATGAATGGACAAAAAACCTGAGTTTAAAAGACCGGATCAATAAAGACAGCCTTAACTTTATTTATACTTTTTTCCCTCTTATTCCGGCAAGCTATCTGCAAAGTATCAGGCCGCAATCAAGTATGCTTGTTAAGCTCTATGATCTCGCTGTCTATTTCTACTACGGTAATCTCCCGGGAACCCTTACTGTAACACTATATTTATTAATAATTGTATGCTTTCTTCGAATAATTTTAAAAAGATTTAATATTCTCCTCAAAGACAAAAAAGCAAGATTCACTGCCTTTTTTATAACGATAGGCACTATTATAAATCTGGTAGTTTACCCCACTCCCTCAAATGCCATTGCCGGTGTGGTTTTTTTCCCGCTTTCGCTGCTTCTGCTCTGTTTCGGTATTATCAGCCTTATCCGGCTTTCAGGAACCATCTCCCGCCTTTTTTGGAAATTTATTGTCACGGCAATTTTTATAGAATCGATCTTGGGCATACTATTAAAAATTTATATTCTGCAAACAGAATTAAATCCGCAATTTAATTACAGATTAACTGATACCAACCGTTATCAATACAAAACTCTCGCTGTCCATCTTGATAACTGGTATCTCAAAAAGGATAACAATCTTGTTTTTCTCTATGACCGTTTCAATACCCTCCAGCCTTTATTTATCAGTTTCCTGCTTCTAAGCTGGCTCACAACATTTTTACTCCTTATGAAGATTCCCCCCGCTAAACAGGGGCCTCCCTTACATGAAAAATGAGCCCCGTAGAATGCCATTTATCAAAAATACATCTGCAACCAGATATAAAATTAACGTTATTGCTGCTGCCATAGGGGTTTGTGCTTTGGCAAAAAGAATAAATAAAGTAAACGGTATCATGTAATAACGATACTCTACCATCCAGAACGGAAGCAGAGATAATACAACCAGAGGATATAAAATAACAAATCCCTTTTGTATTAATTCAGTTGA
>DATDWK010000141.1:0-12676 GCA_035289685.1 Candidatus Dojkabacteria bacterium | reverse complement strand
GGTAAATTCATTACAAAATCATAAGCATTAGCTTGTTTTAATGCCTTTTTAACCTCTGTATCACTTGCCGTTAATCCATATGCAACATTATTTTTTATAGTTGTGGAAAATAGTTCGTTTTCCTGAAAAACTAGTGCGATATGGGCCCGAACATACTTATGTGTTAATTTACTGTATGGAAAAGTCCCAAGATATATTTCACCTTTTGTCGGCTGGTAAAATTTTAACAGCAAATTGACTACTGTAGATTTTCCTGCACCGCTCGGTCCTATCAGAGCAACTTTTTCCAAAGGATTTATTGTGAAATTTACTTTTTTTAAAATTGTTTCAGAATTCTCATATTTAAATGAGACATCATTAAAAATTAATTTCGGCGTTTTTACAAGGTTTTTGGATTCAGGTTCCCGGAATTTTTCCACTGATGGAAGCTTGAGAATTTCCAGGCATTCCCTGGACCCGCTTTCAGCAGTCTGCACCTGGGAAAGAATAAATGACATGGCAAATAAGGGTCTGCGGGCCTGGGCAACTAGCTGAATAATCAATACCATTTCACCGATAGTCAGCGTGCCTTGAAATGTGCTGATAAAAACAACTATGTTAATTAACAGCAGTACTATATTTAAGCTGAGGTTGCGTAAAAAATCGAAAATATGGTAAGTAGTGCTTTGCTTGGCGTAGATTCTATTAATGTCTTTTAGCTTGTCGTTGATAAAGCCGGTTTCTCTAATTTCGTTATTATAGCTTTTCACAACCTTGATATTGCTGATAACTTCCTGGATGCGTCCCCTGGTGATATCCTCCAGCCTGTTTTTCCGGAGTTCTTCCTTGCCCCAGCGCTTTGCGGAAATATAGCTGATAAAAATGTAAATGGGAAATAAAATAAAAACAAAAAATGCTGTGGGCGGATTAAATCTCAATAAAATTATGATAGTCAAAATTATCTGCATTAAAGTGGGCAGAATGAAATTGGAGGCAACGTTGAAAAATGACTGCATCGAAGTAATGCCCCGGTTCAGCTGGTGGATGATTTTTCCGGAAAGTTCAGTGTCAAAAAAATTTTGTGGTAAAGTGAGAATATGTGTATAAAATTTGTGGGTGAGAAATTCCCGTAGTTTCCCTGCAAAATGGTCTCCTATGCGGTTGCTGACATTGGTGATTACATCTCCTGTTATGTTTGCAATAAATGAAAGCGCAATGAGCAGATAAAGTTTTTGCAGGTCTCCGCTGCCGAAATTGATTTTTTCCACAATTTCGTCAACTATGCTTTTGGACAGCAAAGGTGTCACCTGCTGCATTGTTGCTGTCAGGAGAATTAGAAAACTCAGCAGGTAGAATATTTTATGCAGGGGTTTTAATATCCGGAATAAAGCAACAATATTTTTCAAGATTCCCAAGGAAAAAATTAATACTTTTTATTATATACGAATTTGTTTAATTTCGTATCAGTTTTTTATTTACTTGAATTATAGTTTTAACTATAATAAAACTCTTGTTTATATAATTATTATATGAATATTGCTTACTTTCATTATCGTTTCGGAGATACGGACGGTGTTTCACTTACAGACGACCACTTGTCAAAGGCATTTCAATTGCTGGGTCACAAAGTATTTTTTTGCGCCGGATATTTTAAGGGTGGCGTAAAAGGAGAAACTATTCCGCTTTTGGACTTTTATCACCCCAAAATCAAGGAAATAAATAAACATTTATTTGACAGGAATGCTAATACACCTGAAGATAAAGAAATTTTCCAGTTAGCTGACCTAATCCAAAAAAACTTAAAAGATTTCCTTTTAAAAAATAAAATAGATTTGATTATGACTTCTAACGTTTTGAGCATTGGTTTGAATTTACCATTCGCCATTGCTTTAACCCGTATTAGCCAGGAGCTGAAATTAAATATTGTAGCGCGTTGCAATGAATTCTGGTGGCAGAGGGAGTATTTTTCCGATACCAAGTTTGCCCATTTGCTTTACGAGTATCTGCCGCCCAGAACCGGTAATATAAAATTTGTAACTATTAACAGCCACACCCAAAGACGTTTAAAGGAAAAATTCGGTATTAAAGCTCAAGTCCTGCATGATTTATTCGACTACTCTTATAAAAATAATAAATCAGATAATTTTAATAGTACTTTCCGCAGTGATTTTAATATCAGTAAGGACAGTTTGCTAATCCTGCAGTCATCGCGCATTGTCCGCAGAAAGCGCGTAGACCGCGGCATCATCCTGGCTGATAAATTAATAAAATATAACCCTACTGTGGTAATTACAGGTTTTGACGGTGATGAGACAGAAAGGTATTTTACCGAAGTTACCAGTCTGGCAAATGTACTGGGCATCGACACCAAATTTATTGCCAATGGGGTCACTTTACACCGCAGCGAAAACAACGGAAAAAAAATCTATTCCTATTATGATGCCTATGTAAACTGCGATTTGGTTGCTTACCTTGCAGATCTAGAAGGTTTCGGAAACCAGGTGATTGAAACAGTATTTTTTAAAAAACCCTTGGTGGTAAATTGCTATAAAGTTTATGAAGAAGATATTAAAAAGTACGGATTTGATTTTGTTGAAACCGATGGGGGACAAATTACGCCTGATGTTATTTTTCAGATTGAAGAGCTGCTTAATAATAAGAAAAAGTTAAAAAAAGTTGTTGATTATAATTACCAGATTGGGAAAGAGCATTTTTCGATTAAGGCAAATCTGAATATTCTAAAAAATTTGTTAGAGTTTTAATTGATCCAGTTTATTGGACAGGTAAATATATATAGCTGCAGTCCAGCTGAAACTGCCAAATCCCAATGATACATCAACTGCCTTACCAGGACGGGCTGATCCCTTTGTCGGATCAAAATATTCAAAAAAGCCATTTTCTGCAATCATTTTTAATGTTTTAGCCGTAAGTTCCCCGAGAATTTTTTCAGCCTGATCTATAAAAGTAAAGTTGGCAAGGCCTTCTATGACAAAAAGGTTGGTTATCGGCCAGGTGGGTCCCCGCCAGTAGCGTGTCAATTCAAATTTAGGACTATTCAGCGCTGTAGTGGGAACCGGGTATTCTGACCAAAATTGTTTGGGATCAACAAGTTTTTTTAATAGTAGTTCTACTTGTTTTTCATCGGGTACATTTGCCCAAAGCGGAATAAAAGTAGCTACGGTATTTTCTGTGATAACTTGATGTTTTCCAAGTGCTACATCGAGATCGGTATAAATTTGAGCATCTTCATTCCAGAGGTTTTTAAGCGCTTTTTGGGTTTGGTCTGACCAATTTGCATATTTTTCAACCAGTTCAGTCTTGCCTCCACTTGTAAGCAATTTGGCCAATGATTCATTTGCTTTACTCCATAAAGCGTTAAAAAGTATATCTTTCACAGCAAAAGGGCTTTGTTGGACTATTTTTGTATAGTCCCAGTCCCAGCTTTTAAATAAATGCACCAGATACATATACCGATAATAGTCATCCATTCCGGGTCTATGTTTGGCGTCGCCTAATTTGTCGTCCGAGCGGTATTGATTTACCAAAATTTTTACTTCGTCTGGAATTGTATCTAAGGGAATATCTGCTAAGGGTAGGTCAAACCGCGGTGTGTTGTCGGTTCCTGCTTCCCAGGGGTGTATTACGGTAAGTAATCCTGAATCTTCAGGATCACGGAATTGTTTAAGATAATCATGGTATTTAATTAAAGCCGGAAGTATCTTTTTCAGGAAACTTTCTGCTTTTGCCGTATTTTTTGAATTCTGGTAAACGTAATTGGCGCTGATGGCCAAAAGTGGCGGTTGTGTTATTCCGGAGGTAATTATTTCACCATTGGCGAACTTTTCTGTACCCCAAAATTGCGGTCCCGGAAAGTACTTTGTTTCTTGAGGATTAAAGGTAATCTGTGCAATTAAGCCGTTGGACCATTGTCCTGAAACTAAAGCCAGTAGCTCATCATATGCACGCCCCTCATCAATGTGAATCAATCCCATAGCGTGTGTTGCCGAATCCCAATTCCACTGATGCACATAGAATTCTTTTGTGGGAACAGTTCTGCGGTATAGTTTGCCGTTTAAGGTGACCTCATAGAGATTTTTTTGTAATACTTCTTCTGCCTTTTTTCTAATACCGCTTAAGTCACTCATAAGTATTTAGTTCATAAAATAGCATTAAAAGATATATATCAACTTAATAAGTATTTTGCAAACTTATAAATTTACTATAGAATGTTGTTGGGAAAATTTTTATTAAAGGTTTTAATTAAATTATGAATAAACGTAAAAAAGTCGCCAATAAAAAGCACAGGAAAGCCGCAGGAAAAGCTGTGAGAAGTTTAAGATTCCGCGGTTAAACTTCGATTTATTCAAATATCACATTCATAAATTACTGAGTATTCTTTTAAACCGTGTTTTTCATAAAAATTGCGGCCAATCGTGTTTTCATAAACCGCTTCAACTTTTAAACGGTCTACCGCATTCTTTTTAGCCCACTTAATAAATTTTGCGACAAAAGCTGTGCCTATTCCTAATTTTCGTTTCGATTTTGTTACATACATATTTTCGATTTCTACTGCACGTTTTTCTTTGCGCCAGGGCCGGATTTTTATTAATCCTCCGGCCAAGTAACCTGCAATCTGCTTATTAATTAATGCAATATATACTATACCTTCTTTGGCATCTGACAAACGGAAATTAAAATACTTGGTGCCTGCATCTCCAAATGACCAGTCCAGTCTTAACTGCGGGTGCCATTAATACTCATATTTAAAAAGCTGCAGATTAAAAGCTTGAATTTTTTCTAAATCGGTTAATTTGGCTGTACGTATAGTATATTTCATCGAGTAAATATATAATGTGTTTTGATTTTAATATATGGCGGAAATAAATGAAAATTCTACTTACCGGAGACGATGGTGTTATTTCCCTGGGTACTAGGATTATGATACATTTTCTTAAGGATAAACATGAATTAATGGTTGCAGGTACTACAACACAGCAAAGCGGTGTTGGGGGAAATATGAGTTTAAGTAATGGTTTTGACTGGCTGGAAACTGAGGTTGATGGCATTAAGGCCTTAACTGTAACTGGGAGCCCTGTTGACGCAGTAGAATTGACGAGATGTTACTTTCCCAAGGATTATAAATTTGATCTGGTAATTGCCGGCATAAACTGGGGTTGGAATCTGGGAAATTTTATTTTTTCCTCCGGTACTCTTGCGAGCGCAAACAGGTCAATTGGTCTTGGTCTGACAGAAAGAGCTTTGGTTTATAGTTGGCACTTGCCTCCGGTATATCATTTAAAGAATCACAGCCTGGAAGATAAATTTGATGCGTATATAAATTATCCGGGTATTGCTGCTAAAAAGATTTTTGATTTGGCTTAGCAGCATGATTTTTGGCAGGCGCAAATGCTCAATATCAATCTTCCCCGTAAAAATTCCCATAAATTAAAGTTTGCTTATCCTGCAGCTAGTATTACAGATATTTACAAATATCATTACCAAAAGATGGGTAAAGCTAAACAAGGACACTTTATTTATGAAGGAGAGATAATAGCCAATAAACATAGCGACCAAAGTATCGACCGTTCGGCTATTGCCAATGGCTGGATTACCATTACACCTTTAAGGGTTGACTTTTTAGATGGTAAAATTGCGGATCTTATGAAGGGTAAGGAATTTACAATCTAATAATGAGTCCGCTTTGTATTTATTTCCCTTGTGGTCTTTAATTAAAAGTAATATATTTTAAGCAAGTTAAATTTAGCATTTCACTCTTATGAGTAAAAAACCTGCCCGTTTTCTGCAAATTGTCTCCATATGTGCGATTTTAATCAGCGGATTATTAGCTCCTATTTTTAAGCCTGTAAAGGCTGAAGAAGTAGTTTTGGGAGCAGCTGATTCCATCGGTGAAGTTCAAAAGAGTTTACTGATAGCTAAACCTGCTGTTGTTCAGGTAACAGATATTATTAAAGGAGAAATTATCATACAGGCAGTGGCTGCATCTGACTTAGGTGCACCCTCACTCTCTGGTATGACTTACAATTTCAGTTTTGCTTTCGGAGGATCAGGATTTTTTCTAACCTCTGACGGGTATTTAGTAACAAATGGTCATGTAGCAAAACCCAGTGAAAATTTAATTGCTTATTATGGCATTGCCCAGCAGGCTGAATTTATTTTTAAAGACGCACTTGCGGCAGTTTTAAGAGACAGTTATGGAGTATATGATTTTACAGATGCAGAACTTGATTCCGCATATCAAAAAGCAATAAATGACAGCTATGGTGGAGATGTTATGAATCTGGTTAATGAATTGTATAATAATTTCCGCCAGGGTTATTTGAAAATTGAAGGAATTAAACGCTCAAATTATATTCAAACAGGTGCAGTTGCAGGAAGCGAGAAACTGGTAATTGAGTTGGGTAAAGCCGCTACCCTGATAGATACCAGGTATGAAGGCGATACAGATTCCAGTGATTTGGCATTACTTAAAGTTGAAGGATCAAACTTTCCCACAGTAAACTTGGGTTCTTCAGTAAATGTGCAAATTGGCAAGGAAATTTATGCTATTGGATATCCGGCTATTGTAGAATCGGGAACGGGTGTTTTTACTGATGTTGAATCTGAATTGGAACCGTCAATTACTAAAGGGATTGTATCTGCAAAGAAAAAACTGGTTGACGGTACCGAAGCTTTCCAAACTGATGCCGGGATAAGCCATGGCAATAGTGGTGGGCCTGTAGTTGATACTGACGGAAGCGTTATTGGTGTTGCCACTTGGGGATTTGGAGACGAACCAGGAGGAGAAAGCTTTAATTTTTTAATTTCAGTAGAAGAAGTAAAAAAGTTGCTGACAAAAAATAATGTTCAGCAACAAGAAAGCATTACTTCAAAAAAATGGGCAAGTGCACTCACAAATTATATTAATAAGTGTTATTCCAGTGCTAAAAGCGAATTTGAAGAAGTGAGAAATCTTTACAAAGACAATGTTGATGTCGATAGTTTTATTACCAAAAGTCAAGAGTCTATAAGTAAAGGAGAAGATGTTTGTGCTGTTTCTACTACTACTGTCTTGGTTGTTGTGGTGGTTGTGTGCTTGGGTTTAATAATTGCGGCAGCTGTTGTGGTTTTTATTTTATTAAAACGCAGGAAGAAACCTACAGAGGAGCAACCGGTAGCATCTGGAACTGAAAAATCAACTGAGTCAGAACCTAAACCGGAAAAGTTTAAAAAAGAAAAAGAAGTATAATGACTTAGTTTGGTAATTTAAATACATTCTTCCAAATAAACTTGCCTTCAGAATTCCAGGAGGAATCCTGATAATAAACTACTACAGCAGTTTCAACAAGATAATTTTTATTAACAAGTGGATGCAATTTGGATTGCAGCTGTTTTAATATTTCATCCAGAATGACATTTTCGCTGTTTTTTTCCAAGTCTCCCAGTGAAATATGTGGATCGAAAGTTTTATAAACTCTAGCATAACCAAAGCGCTTAAGCATTTTAAGTTCCTCTGCCGAATAATAATTATTTTTCATGCGCTCCAGATCTTTTTCCCTGAAATAATTGTTGCGGTATTTATTGATCAGTAAAGTAAGTTCATTATGTACATTTATAACCTGCGGATGGTTGACTTTCAAATAAAAAAATTTTTTCTTTTTATTAAGCAGAACTGGTCCGATTTTTAATTTAAATTTATGAATATTTGTAAAATAATCAATTAATACCTTTTTTACAGCCGGAATATTAAATTCAGGAATCGGAGAAAACACATACGAAATATGCGGGATATTTCTATAGCTGCTGCCGTATTTATCTTTCATCCAGGTTTTTACTTTATTTAATTGGGGGATATTAACAGGTGAATATATGGATAAACACTGCTTTGTTGTTTTCATAAGTTATTTATTATTTAATTTGTATTGCTGCCAGGCCTGCCAGGCAGTCATATCTGTAAAATCGGTTGCTAAACCCAGTAAGCCTGCATGCCTAAAAAATTCAGGTGCCGAAGGCTGGTCATAAAGGAAACTCCAGATGACAATTTGCGGATGCAGCTCTTTGGTATAAATGGAAAAAAGTGTGATAAATTCTGCCTGCTCCTCTGAAGTGCTTTGCCAGTCAGTTAATGAATTACTAAGAGAATCGGGGAGATTGCGAATCCAGCCAAGTTCGGTGAAAATAACCGGTTTATCGGTGTATTTAAGCACTTCAGAATAGTAATTCTGTGGAATATCTTTGGGATCATGAAAAACCAGCATAGGATAACTGGTAAATGCAAATAAATCCGCTTTGTTAAATTTGTTCAACAAATCCCACTGCGGCACATTTATATCACTGCCGCCGAATAATCCACCGCGGTTTCCGGTCAGATATTCATATTGGAAAACGGTAAAAATCCGGGTTTCCGGCGAAATGCTTTTTGCCTTATCATATGCGCTATTGAAAAGTTCGACAAAAGCTGCCAATTTTTCCGATGCTTTGTCAGCAAAGACATTCACCTCAATTCCTATCCCCAAAAATTTAGGCTGATATTTTTTTAAATACATTTCCATACCTTGAAGATAGTCCTGTTTAACTTCAGGTGTGAGCGGTCGTATAAATTCACCGGTAGATTGGAGAAATGGGGAAATAATTAACAGAATATCCAGGTTATTCTCTTTAAGTGAGTCTGTTAAGACATAAGGGGCTTTTTTATAATCAGCCAGTTCCAACCAATCCCCGTACCAGCCGACAATGTTTCCTGTCTGTTGTGCTTTGGAGTAAAAGTCGCTAAATCCTGATCGGGTAAAATCTTTGGGAGTAAATGCCACCCCTCTGTAAATTTGTGGATTCTTATTTAAACTAGGTAAAACATTTTTTGTTAAAACAAGATACGTAACTGTTACACAAAAACTCAGAATGATGATAATTACCAGAAATATTTTCTTCATTTTTAATATATGGAATTTATTATTAAAAGTTTTTAAAAAATAAAGGCATTAGTCTAATTATATTAATAAAAATCGGGGGAAGACAAGTAAACATATTTTTAAGATGCAGTGAACATGGAGTAGTTTCAGTTTTATTGTCCTGGGATATCTGTGAAGTAATATATGCTAATAAACAAATTACAGGAAAAAGTAGAGATCCTCCATCAATAATAGTTTTTGGTAAATTTAGTTCTGTCCCAAAGCTCATAGTTGATAAAGCTAAGGAAGCAGCAGTTAAAAGACATCCCGTAAATCCAATGGTAAATGCATCTTGAGCCATTTTATTTATTTCGAGTTGTTCCAAGATATTTATTAATTATATATATACCCGAAAATAATACTATATTTAATTTATTAAATTAATAACTGTTTATATAAAGAAAAACTGTTTGACAGAATTACAGTTATAAGATAAAAATAAAATTAATTTTCCCCAAAATTTTTTATGACTAAAATATCAGGATTTAGACCGTTATGTGTAAACAATCTAGAAGCTCCGCTTGAGATATTATCCCTGCAGGTTTTTTCCGGAACAGGTACGATGGTTTTCAAACCCTTGGCTGAATTAGGAGTAGAAAATCTGACAACAATTGCAACAGGCGTAAATAGCGGTGAAATACTAGCAGGAACCACAAGAGTTCCTAAACCGTTAAGAAAATTAGCACCACATTTAGTCGGAAGAAAATTAGATCAGATAGGTTTCCCTTTTCGATACTTAGAATTTTTAACATTAGGTGAAAAAGGACATGATCACTTATTTGCAATTAATGTTAGAGTTTCATTAGGTAGAAAAACTGGTGATATTTTAGCTGGATTGGGTGCAGGTAGTATTAATATATATGTATTAGGTGACACTGAGACTGTATTGGGACAAGTCCAAATTCCTGATATTTTTGCTGACTTGGTTTTGAAGGGTATGGAATCAGCCTTGAAAGGTCTGGGAGTTGATTTATTAACTAGCAGAATTAATTATCTGGGTATACCGAAAAAAAATTAAAAAACCTCCTTACTGATTTTTTGGGATTTCCAAAAAAAGCTTATTGTTGTAAAATTCTCATTGTTTTAGTACTTGATTTAAAAATACTTATAATGGCTATTACCAGTTTAAGTGATGCTAAATATCTTGCTGATCCAGAATTGATCGGCAATAAGGGTGTCGGCATTAAATTTATGGCAAAACTGGGCATTCCTACCCCGCCTGGATTTATTCTCACAACAAATGTCTGGCGTGAATATAACGAAAAAGGCAGCTTGTCTGACTCGTTAAAAAAGTTGCTCCGGAAAAGTATTGAACATTTAGAAGCTTCATTACACCAGTCATTTACATCGCAAAATTTTCACAAACCATTGATATTTTCGGTCAGATCAAGCTCAAAATATTCAATGCCGGGCATGATGGATACTATATTAAATGTCGGCATCAATCCGGAAAAACTTGATAAATTTGGTAATTCAGAATTAGACCAGATATTTGCCTATGATACTTACCGCAGATTTATCAAAATGTTTGCTTCAAGTGTTTATTCCATTCATCCCGGAGAATTTGATATTTTAGACGAAGTTGTAAGTAAAAGCGGAAAATTTAATTTGCAGCAGAATAAGCTATTGGTAAGTCAATACCATAAAATGATTTTAGCCAAATCAGGCAAAAAAATTCCGTTTGACCCTAATATCCAAATAGAACAGGCTTTAATTGCCGTTTTAAATTCATGTTATAACCCCGGAGCTGTTGCTTTCCGCCAGATAAACGGTATTCCAGAAGATTTGGGTACAGCAGTAATTATTCAGGTGATGGTTTTCGGAAATAAACCAGGTTCCTGCACCGGTGTTTTATTTACCAGAAATACCGAAACCGGTACTTCTGAAATCACCGGTGATTTTCTGGAAAACGCCCAGGGGGAAGATATTGTGCGGGGGGCAACCTCCAGGAAAACGCTTACCAGAAATTCCTTTCAGGAAAAATTTCCCGATGAAGCTGCCAAGGTTTTCAAATTTGCCAGGAAATTAGAAAGTCTGAAGAAGGATGTGCAGGATATTGAGTTTACCATTGACCGGGGCAGGATCTGGTTTTTGCAGACCAGAATTGCCAAAAGAACCTCATTGGCAAATGTCAGATTTGCCAGCTCTTTATACCAGGAGGGACTGATTTCAGAAAATGAAGCCTTAAGCAGAATTAAACCCGGTGATATTCAAAATTTATCTAATCCGGTATTTGATGTCCAGGCAGAAGCATTGGCAAAGGAAAAAAATTTCCTTGCCAAAGGCGACCCAGCTTCGGTTGGAGTTGCCACAGGACTGTTGGCCCTGTCAACTAAAGAAGTTAACAATTTATTTCAAAAGCATAAAAAACCTATTTATATTTGCGACCACATAGATCCCAACGATCTGGATACCCTGGTTAAATCTGCAGCAGTTATTACCACCAGGGGAAGCTCTTCCAGCCATATGGCTATAATTATGAGATCTCTGGGGCTTGCAGGAATAGTGGGCTGTAAGGATATTATTTTAGAAAAAAACAACATTAGGACTCGCATGGGTGTGCTGGAAAACGGTACAGCAATATCAGTTAATGCCACAATAGGAGAGATTTATCGAGGCCGCTTACCAATCACTATGAAAAAAGATATACCGGCAGATCTTAAAGAAATAATTGCCAATAGAATTAAAATGTTCGGAGGCAGTGCCTGGACTGCTGCATTTTATCAGGATAAGTCTGCTCCCAATTACCAAATTTTAAGAAGAAAAGTTTCTAAATTTTCATCTGAGCTTAATAGTAAATGGAAATCACAAAAAGCCCGGGTCATTGAAATATTAAATAGAGTTTTTTCCGAAAAATTGATGATTTCAAGTAAAGTAATCAAACCTGAGGATGGAATTTCACTGAGAGCTGCTTTATTGGATGTTATTGAGTCGGGGAATTATAACGCTCCCAGAACCTGCCACTTTCCGGTGAAATTGCTGGGAGCACCCTGGGCAGACGGTCCCAATACGCCGGAAGAAGTTAAAAAATTTTTAAAAAATCCCAATTACCCCGGCAAATATGGAGGCTTAAAAAAATGGATCCAGGATCCAACTCTGGATGCCGTAATTGTCAGTAAAGAGCCCAAGGACAAGTTAAATCCTAAATTCACCAAAGATCATTTTGTTTGCACAGTTACCTGCATCAACACCAATCCGGCTATGGTGGATATTAATATAAATCTGGGAGCAGTGCACTTGCGTTCCCTGGAAAGGATAGAACCTGTAAATTTAATAGTTGTCAGAGCTGCGCTTGATGCCAAATTTGCTTTTGGTTTGGGTGAAAAAACCTATCAATTTGGAGCTGAATTATTCAGCAGCCAGAAAATCAAAAAGGTAATCAAAAGACTGCAATCAAATATTCCTTTATATAAAATGAATAATTTGTGGGAGCGGAAATACCGCCATCTGGCAAAGCAGATTTTTAACATTTTTCCGGAACTTGATGTCAATGAAGTAGGCATTAAAGAGTTTAAAGAAATTTTAGTTGAATTGGTCAACCACCATGCTCTTACCAGGGAATTTCATGAACTGGTATTGGACAACAGTCGGGTTAAATTGCTGGATAATATTTCTCAGATAATTTTAGATGAATGGTGGCGGCCTCCCTATTCATTGCCGTACACTATGGCTGCATTGGATGAAATTTTAGGGATATCGGTTCTGGAAATCCAGGGCAGGGTTACCGGAAAAAACAGAGAGATTAAATGGCT
>DATDWK010000140.1:0-2309 GCA_035289685.1 Candidatus Dojkabacteria bacterium | reverse complement strand
TCCGGGTAATTTATCCTGGTTGCCCTTGGTGATTGCGTCTTTTATGGCCATATTCTCGGCGTGTTTTTTGTTGGTGGCGCAGCCTGGACAAAGCCAGTATTTCTGTCCGGATTTAATTTTGAGCATCCTTCTGAAACAAAGACCGTTTGCGTGTAGCTTGATCATAAAAGGTAGAGTATAGCCTGCCTTATTGCCAGCCTGTCCTATAATTTTGTTATTTTTTACGATAACTGCGCCTGTAGAAAAGGCCAAATCGGTACTTTCAGTATCTCGGACTTTTTTTGCTGCGTTCATATATTTATTGGAGGCATCGACATAATTTATTTTTTTACCTTTCGGCAGATACGGGTATTTAATCATTTCTATCTGAATAAAATTTTAAATAAGTTGGAATTCTTTTATAAAATTATCGATTATCAAGGGAACTTCACTGATATTATTATATCTGACAAATTTGTATCTGGGAACTGAAATGCCTTGAACCATTCTGGTAACATGGGTATTAATATTTGCCAGAGTAAGTATAGGCTTTTTTTCATAAATTGCCATACCAATTTCATATCCCAGGCCGATAGCCGGGTAACTGCATTCGGCTACAAATAAATCGCAGTCTTTAACACATTTTGTATCCCGGATAAAAACGTCTTTGGGAGTTCCTTTTACAACCCCCAGAAATTCCAAAATTGCATATTTTTTCTTTAATATTTGCTTTAAGTTAATTATTTCATCTGTAAAACTTTTAGGAGCGAGTGTCAAAGCACAACCCAGATAAATTAATAATTTTTTCTTTTTATCCATAAACAATTCTAAAATAATATTTAATTTAATGAGCTTTAATTCCGGTTATGGCAGACATAGGAACATATTGGCTTTGCAGCTGTGTGACCATTTCATCAATAAGACTGGTATCCCCTTTTTCCGCTCTTTTTAAAGTAT
The DNA here is from genome assembly GCA_035289685.1 of Candidatus Dojkabacteria bacterium. Taxonomy (GTDB): domain Bacteria; phylum Patescibacteriota; class Dojkabacteria; order B142; family OLB20; genus DATDWK01. The sequence continues at coordinate 1,373 of DATDWK010000140.1, read as the reverse complement.
TCTTGGGAATTTTTAATTTTATTTCTTTTTGGAGGGAATTTTTTCTTCTGATTAATTCTTTTGCGGCTTCATACTGGTCTGAATAAAAGTGAGCATTACTAATAGAATGGCTGTAGATTCCTACAGGAAGTCCCAGTTCCTGGGCAATTATCTGTTGTAAAAAGGCAAATCCGGCAACATCGTGGGGCAGTCCCAAAAAAACATCCTGTGAACGGATGATATTATGCAGGCAAACCCTGCCGCCGATAATATTTACTGTAAATGCGTATAAACAAGGTACATTTTTTTTGGGTTTAGCTGTGAGGCCGTCTGTTAAAGGATCCCAGGCAATGACCACTCCCTGTCTGGAACCGGGATTTTCCTTCAAATGTTTGATTAACTCGGCAAGCTGGTCCCTGCCGAAATGTTTGCGCCAGCGGTATCCGTACGAAGTGACTTTTCCGTCTTCTTCAATAAAATTATCCCAGATTTTGGTATACGGACGAAGCCACTCCGGGTCATTTTCCCCCATTAAAAACCACAGCTGTTCTGCCACAAATATTTTTAAGGGAAGTTTGCGCAAACTTAATAGTGGAAATCCCTTGCTTATATCCAGATTAAAGTGGGCACCGGGAATAGCTTTGCAAATAAATTTTGACCGTTCGTTATAATGTTCAATTCCGTTTGACAGGATTTCTTTGACTAAGTTTTTATAAACATGATCAAATTGTGTCATATCTTATAATTTCAAACTAAGTTTTAGCGGGAGTGATTTTTAATATATTACCAGTTTGAAATAAAAACAACAATTTACTAATATGCTAATATAATTTTAATTGAAATTATCTATTTAAAAATCAATTTACCATAGAAAAAATCATTTTAGAAATATGGTACTTAGTAAAAAGCATATAATTGAAAAAATAAAGTCAGGAGAAATTCAATTTGAACCCATGATTGACGGCTTCCAGCTCCAGCCGCATTCTGTGGATTTGCGCCTGGGTTATGATTTTCATATTCCCCGTACCTGGGAACTGACCAAAGAAGGCAGAAAAGTTATCAATATTGATCCTTTTAGTGAAAATAATAAATCCAATTTTGATAAAGTTTCCCTGAACCCGGGCCAGTCATTTGAAATTTTGCCAAAAGAATATATAATAGCAACTACCCTGGAAGTGATTACCATAAAAAGCAAAGAGCTGATGGCAATTTTATTTCCCAGGTCATCAGTAAACCGCCGCGGACTTGCTGTAGATTTAAGCGGAATCATTGATGTCGGATATCATGGCAAATTAATGATTCCGATTGTCAATAACACTCATGAACAAATTATTAAGATATATCCGGGAGAACGCATCTGCCAGATTATTTTTGAAAAAATTTCTTCACAGATT
>DATDWK010000139.1:0-2947 GCA_035289685.1 Candidatus Dojkabacteria bacterium | reverse complement strand
TCATGCCCGTATTTGCTGGTCATGTAAGTAAAAAGTTCATCGCGCCGGTCGTCCTGAAAATCAATATCAAAATCAGGCGGAGAAGGTCTTTCCGGATTTAAAAATCTTTCAAAAATCAGATCCCACTTAAACGGATCCAAGGCTGTGATGCCCAAAACATAAGAGACTACGCTGCCGGCGCCAGATCCCCTGCCCGGCCCTACTAAAATGCCCTGTTTTTTTGCCCAGCCGACGTAATCTTCCACAACCAGGAAGTAGTCGTTATATCCTTTGTCGTTGATAATTTTTAATTCATAGTTGACCCTTTCTTTTAGTTCAGGCGTTAATTTACCGTAATAATTGGGCAGGTTCGCAAAGACATGCTCTTTAAGCAGTTTCTTGGTTTCTGATTGATTAAGATTGGAATCAAATTTGGGTTGGATTCTGCCAAATTCCAGACTGTAAACTTCAATGGAATCGGCAATTTTCTGGGTATTTTCCAGCGCTTCAGGTAAATCCTTAAACAGTTTTTGCATCTGTTCCGGCGATTTCAGATAAAACTCCGTGGAACCATAGCGTCTTCTGGCAGGGTCTGCCAATTTCCTGCCGTCGCTGATACACCAGGCTATCTCCTGGATACGGTGGTCCTCTTGCTCCAGATAATGGACATCGCAGGTGGCTACAATTGGCAAGTGTAATTTTTCGGCAATGGTAACTTGAGTATTTACTAAATCCTGCGATTCCTTAATGCCGTTGCGCTGTAATTCAATATAGACCTGGTCAAAGCTTGACTGCAAAAATTTGATCCATTCTTCAGCCAAAACCTGCTTTTTATTTAAAAGCAGAGAGTTAAAGTTACTGCCTAAACAGCCGCTTAAAGCAATAATACCATGGCCGTATTTCTTTAACAGCTCTCGGTCAACCCTCGGTTTATAGTAAAAACCTTCAGTATGTGCCAATGAGACCATTTTAATCAAATTTTGATAGCCCTGGAGGTTTTTTGCCAGCAGTGTTAAATGGTTTCTTTCGCTGTCAATATTGGGATCCCTGTCAAATCTGGTTCTTTTGGCAATATATACTTCACAGCCGAGGATGGGCTTAACACCATAATCCTTACAGGTTTGCCAGAATTCATACAGACCATACATTACCCCGTGGTCAGTCATAGCTACGGCATTCATGCCCATAGCTTTGATTTTTTCAACCAGGGGTTGAATTTTCAGGACGCCATCCAGTAAAGAGTATTCAGTATGCAGATGTAAGTGCACAAAATCCTTACTCACTAATATAGCTGACTAAAAAATTAACAATGTTATTTTTATTATAAAATATCCGGCAGTATAAAATACAGAAAAAACTCCGTAAATTTCAGGGAATTTAAAATAAATCAAACTGCTTATGATTTCTGGTCTTAATGGGAATTTTTTGTAACAAAAAGAATTATACTGAATTGGCAATTTTACGCATTTTGGCGGCACCTACCTGCCAGTTTACCTGGCCGTAAGCTTTGGCCAGTGCTTCGAAATTCCAGCCGTAACGTGTAGCATACTGCCTGGAGATTTTGGGAACCAGATCCTGGAATGCAGCTTTAAATGAAGCATATTTCACTTTGTTCAAATAACCGAAACAGTTGTTATAAAAAGCGGCACGGCAGTATCCAGATTCCGTACCCATTATGGCAATTAAAATGCGGTAGTCTGCGCTGTTAGTCTGGGAAAGATCCACAAGCAGTGCGGCAATTTCATGATTGGCAACTGGTGATTTCTGGCTTTTTAAATAAGCAATTGTTCTACTTATTTTTTCATCACGTTCTTTGCGGATGCGTTCTTCTTCAGCACGCTTTTTTTCCATTGCCACTTTGCGTATTTGAGCTTTTTCAATATCATCCTGGGTTAAGCTAACCAGAGTTCCGATAAGATTATTCTGTACTTTGGGATTTAGAGAAAAATCAGCTATGTACTGAGCTTCAGATTTGGAATTCTGGAAAACTACAGATGAAATTAACAATGCCAAAGAAACAACTAAGGATATAATTACCCTGAGGTATAAGTTGATATTTTCTTTTATTTTCTTGGTTTTACTTCTGGTTGTTCTCAAAAAGGTAGGCAATTAAATTGCCTCTACTTAAGTTAAGCCAGTTTTGCCATTTAACAAAAAAATTCTAGCAAAACTAGACAAATGAGATACTAATCAATATTATAGCATATTTTTAACTTGTCAACAGCTACAATGCCTTGTCAGATAGCTTTATCTGATATTTTCTCTCCAGTTCTTTTCTGATAGCGTCTGCCCTGGCGAAATCCCGGGATTTTCTGGCGGATTCCCGCTCTGTTAGCAGTTTTTGGGCTCCGGCGGGTATTTGGGCTTTTCGCTGCATCTGCTCCCCTATTTTAAGTCCCAAAACCCTGTCAAAATCCAGTAAGGTAACCAGCTTGTCTGCAGGATCAGCTTGGTATTTTGTAAGCTCCCATACTAATGCCAGCGCCTGGGGGATGTTAAAATCATCTTCTAGTTTCTTTTGAAATTCGGCTTGTAAATCTTTAATTACTTTGCCTTTTTGCTCCTTTTTCTCCTGATTCCAGGTTTTAGCAAAATTTACCAGCCTTTTAAGACTTGATTTGGCTGCTGCCAAACTTTCCCAGTTAAAATTTTGTTTACCCCGGTAGTGAGCCTGTAAGAAGAAATAACGTAAATCCATGGGCTGAAAGCCTTTGGTAGTTATATCCGCTAAAACCAGGCCGGTTCCGGCTGACTTGCTCATTTTTTCATTATTTACCACGAGGTGTTCGTTGTGTAGCCAGTAATTTACAAATTTGACACCGTTTGTGCTTTCACTTTGGGCAATTTCATTGGTATGGTGGATGGGAATATGTTCCACTCCCCCGATATGCATGTCAATTGTTTTGCCGAGTACTTTACTGATCATGGCTGAACACTCAATATGCCAGCCGGGAAAACCGTACCCTTT
>DATDWK010000138.1:0-6064 GCA_035289685.1 Candidatus Dojkabacteria bacterium | reverse complement strand
ATCGGCAACAACCAGAATAATAAAAGGTACCAGGGCAAAAATTACCCCTTTGATAATCCAGGGAAGATTAGTAATAAAGTGTTTGCGCATCATAATATAGATAACTTCGCCGGGATTTTGCACGTCAAAAAACAGGTCCAGCGGATAAACACTTACACTGGCAAAAGGGTTGTCTTTTCTTTTGGGTAAAATATTTCTAATAGATTTTGGATTTATTGCTACGTTTGCCATATTAGATTTTAGCAACAAACACCAGGGAAACCAACCCTTTATGTGGTAGTAAATGCTGCAGGATCGTTAACTCCGGGTTTATGAAGCTGGTTTTCGTGAGCCAGTTTTAAAATGCTGGCTGCAACAATCAGCAGCAGGTCTACAATGCTGTCCCTGTAAGGGAAGTAGGTGAAAAGCACGTAAAAAATCGGAAAATAAAAATCAATAAAATTGGGAAAGTAGATATAATACCTGTCCTGTTTGGTAATTATGAAAAAGAAATCGCCCAGGGATCTATATAAGATCAGGATTAAAAATAAAAAAAGCACCTGCCAGGCGTTTATATAGGCATAAGCAAATAACACAAGCCTGAAGAGGAGGTCCAGGGTTTTGTCAATTTTCAGGTATGACCCACGCGATAAGCCAAACTTTACTGACGGATAATAATCCCAGAGGTCTGCCAGGTAAGCAATCAGCCAGCCCCAGGGAGGTTCAATAAAAATAAGAACAAACCCGATGAGCCTGATTAAAATAAATAACGGATAGATTAATTTCCACATGCCTGCATTGTAAAAGATTTATTAATTAATCTTTCTCAAATTATTTGCCTTTGAATTTTTTAAGTACTTAGCTGAATTTCCGTCAATATAATTTTTATAATGAAGCTGGTACTCTTCAAAAAGCTTTATTAAAGTGGCCACTACTAAAAGAACCAGCAAAACCAGATTATTGTTAAATTTATCCTGCAAGAGATATAAATAAATTATATACAAAGGAAAGAAAAAATGGATTATATTCGGGAAATACAGCAGATAAATTCTTTTATGGGTAATCAGTAAAAACAATTCCCCAAGGAATCTTAACAGGAAAAGAAACAGAAAAACACTGGAATGAGGCCATTGATAATACCAGGCTGATAACAGCATAAAAAGATTAAACCAGAGGTCCAGGGACTTATCAAAATACTGGTACTTTTTAAAATCAATACCGGCTCTTAGTGAAACGCCGTAATCCCAGATATCCAATGCGGAAAGAATCAACCAGCCCGGTAAAGGAAAAACAAATAAAATGGCTACACCGACAAACCTGGTAAATTGTATTACATAGTAACCAAGCACATACATTTTAAAACAATTAAATAAGTTTCTATTAATTTATAACTATTTTCAGGAAATCTCAATAACTTGAGGAATTTTCCAAGTTTATCCGGTGAGTGCATTAAAAGTGGTGCTGTAAATATAGTCCAGCTGTCCGCTTGGTCTAACGTTGGCTACCCAGCTGTTCCAGACTGCTTTGAAAAGCCAGCCCGCCATATATTTTTCACCATTGGTGCCGATTACCTTAACCTTTTTAACCCTGTTGGAATTGTCTTTTTCCAAAACCAGGCTAGTGACTGTACCCACTGTTGACTTGATGCTGCGCATAAAACTATTGGCACCTCCGGAGTTGTAATTGTTTGCAGCCCAGGTAAAAAGTTCATTGATATTATTCATGTTATAGCCATTGGTGCGCCAGGTCCAGTTTGTATAAGTGTAAGAACCGGCCAGCTGGGAATCGTCTACATGCCTTAAGTATGAGTAAGGGGTGCCGTCGCCGCCGAAGTTGCTGAAAACCGTATCATTGTTGGCCGTACCAAAGCCCTGGTTGTTATCCGATGAATACAAAGCCCTGATGATTTGATTGTTGTGGGTAGCGCCGCCGGAAACAATATATTTATTGGATGTTTCAAATGCCGCCCAGGCTTTTGCCTGGCCGCCGACATATACCTGGCAGGAGGCACTTGTGCAGATCGGCTGGAAACTGGTTACCCCGTAGGATCTGGCTGCTATTACCTGCGCTTTGATTGCCTCTTCAGGCCAGCAGTCCCACACTGTTTCTGGATTATCAATTATATATTTGCTGCGTTTGGGATCGTCCGCTGCCCACCCTTGGGAATTTGCAAATTCATTCCAGGCATTGATCTGGTCAAGGGTGCCGCAGGCTCTGCTGGGCACTTCACCCAGACCGGCTACATAATTGTCGGCACTCATTGTGCCGTAGCCTTGGACTGTCAGAGATAATCCGGGTCTCGCCTCAATACGGGTCTGGGTATAATAAAATGTGACAATCTGGTCACCTGTCCAACCCAGTCTGGCGAGACCATAAGCACCCCACTGTGAAAGACCAACCCCATGGCCCTGATACAAGTCCCTGCCCCTGCCGGAGATATAGAACTGTTCGGCACCAATCTGCTGGGTACCCCCGTTGTTGTTATTATCAGTTGTTTGATTATCCTGATCGATAATAGCAGCTTGTTCTGCTGACAATAATTCGAGCTCTCTTTGGATGATGGTTGTTCTGGACCTGATGCCGTCGGCGTTTTTATTGGCATTGGCAATTGCCCGGTTATATTCTTCTATCTGCCTGGCCAGCAGTTTTTTCTGCTCCTCAAGATCTACTAATTCCTTGAGCAGCTGCTCCTTTTCTTTTAAATTTAGTTCGTTTTCAGAATTTAACCTGCTAAGTTCATCGGCAAGTCCCAAAATCTGCCTGTTGGCATTATAGGTAACATAATCATAGTACATGTAAGTCTTTAAAATGTCTTCCTGGTTGACAAATAACTTGGAGGTAATATCGTCTGTTTTCCAGATTATATACGAATCGACCACCTGGCGGTTCTGTACTGCTTTTTTCTGTTCGTGCTCCAGTTTTTTCAGATCGATCTGGCTTTCCAGCTCCTTAATTTTTAAGTCGTTGACCTTGAGATTATTATCTATCTCCTCAAGCCTGGCTGTAATATCCGAAATGCTGTTTAATGAGGATTTTTGCCTGCTACGGCTGTTTGCCAGATCTTTTTCTGCCTTGGCAAGATCCTGCTTCAGCTGGTTCAGCTCAGCTTCTTTTTGTTTTTTTTCAGCTGCAATTTCTTCAAGGGTGCGGGCTGATAATTTTAATACATTTCCTGAAAAAAATACTGAAAATACCAAAAGAAAAACCATGAGAAAAACTGATGAATTCAAAAGAATTTTTTTCATGGATTAGGATAGCTGCATTTAACTATTATTTTAACCATATAACTAATTACCAGCATAGCATATTTGCTGCTTACTACTCAAATCTAGCTTGTAGTAAAGAGAAATTTTGCAATCCGGTGAAAATTCTTATGGAAACTCCCCAGAAAATTAAGAAAGTATGATAGTAACATTTTTTATGTTTCACTGGTGGCAAACTAACATGTTTCGGAAGGTGCCATATATATCAAAGATGTCAAATTGATCAACAAAGTTAATCAAGATTATCTTGGAGTCTGAGTTCTTTCCCCCATTGATGATATTTAGACGAAAAAGTGAGCAAAACAATTTGTGTGTTTGTAGACAGCTCCTCAAGGATCTCCTGCACTGCTGCCATTCTTTCATTATCAAATGTTACAAAAGGATCATCCAGGATAATCGGGACCGATTTTTGTCCTGTTAGCACTTTTAAAAATGCCAAACGAGTCAGAAAATAAATTTGGTCTATAGTACCTTTAGATAAAATGCCTATGGGCTTAACCCAGTCATTTTTTTCATTGGAAAAAACCTCTACATCAAGGTCTTTAGTCAGCCTGGCATTCTCGTAGCGCTTTTTGGTGAGCAAGGGTAGGTAGTACTCGAGTTCTTTTGATACCAGGGCATTGGCATTACGGGCTGTTTCTTTGATGGCTTCCTCAAGACCGTAAATTGTCAGTTCAAGTACCCGTTCGTAATTCTTAAAATATTCCAGGTTGTTTTGTGCTATCTCGATCTGTTCAGCGAGATTAGTTAGATCATCAACCGTTACCGTGCTGTCGCTGACGCGCACCCCTGCCTGGGCAATATCAAGCTCCAGTTGTTCTTTCTTGTCTTGCAGCCTTTCAAGCTCCCGTGAATAAGTTATAAATTCAGAAGGGTTTAACCTAGCTTGTTTAACCTCTTCTGTAAGCTCGGTTACTTCAATAGCCTTTTTATCATTCAAGAGTTTGATCTGCCGCTTTTTTAAGTCCTCTAAAGTACCTGCTCCTAAAATGCCTTTAATTTCAGCGGTCACTTCGCGCAATGACTCGCTTAAACTGGTAAAACGGGCTTTTTCGGTAAAAAACTGCTCTGCACTGGAAACCTCGAATTTATCAAGCAGATTCTGCAGCTGCTCATCAACCGAAATAAGTTGCTGCTTCAGCTCTATCCTTTTCTTTTTCAGGTCGCGTTCAAATATTGCCGAACTGCGCTTTAAATTACGCTCCCGGATTTTTAAGGCAAAAACAACTATTATGAATACTACCGCAAGAATACCCGTCACTGCAGGCACCAGCAAATTATTTAGCATAATACCGATTGCCACGGAAACTCCTGCAACCAACCCGGCTGCAATTAACACCCCAGTCAGCTTAAATTTCGGCAGACCTGTATCTTTGGTTTCTTTCATACTTTCGTATTCTTCAAGGTCTCCCTGCAGGAATTTCCTTTGTTCCTGCAACCTGGGAATATTTTTCAGAGTCTGCTCCAACACCTCCTTGCCCAATACTGCAAAGGGACCGAATTGCTTGAGCTCCGTGGTATATTCGCGGCCTTTATCCAGCTTTTCCTCCAAACTTTGAATTTTTTCCTGTAAATCAGTTAATTCTTTATCCAGAAGCTGCAGTTTTTTCCTAGCTTCTTCATTTTTCTGGAAATTTTCTAAAAGCCTTTGTAATGTAGAACTCTTCTCTTTGACGCTTTTCAGCTCTTTTTCAGCCTCTTGATTGATATCCACCGACTCGGCAAGTTTCTGCCAAAGCTGCTGTTTTTCCAAGGAATCCTTTTGCAGTGACTTTAACTGGTCCTGCACCTGCTTGATCTCTCCCGGATATTTGGCAGGATGGTCCAAGCCCACGAGCAAATGCCTGCGTTCGTTATCAAGTGATTTTATTAGAGACTGGACATTAACCTGCAGGTCACCTGTGCCGGCGGCATTCTGCAGGGCAGAAATAAAGTCCTGATCTGTTTCGATGGCCGCAATATCGGATTGGGAAATGTAGGCAGTCGCGGTGTAAATTTCCCTGCTGCCGATGCCGGTCAGTTCCGCGACCGCCTGCAGCACGTCTTTATGACCGCTGATGCTTTTCCCGGTTTTCAAGTTTTTCAGGTCAACGCTTTTGCGGGCAAAATCTTTTACCAGTAAAAATTCATTTCCGTCATGGGTAAATTCCAGTTCAATATGCATATCCCTGGCACCGGACCAGGGATAGTTAGTCCCGAATTTCTGCATCTGTGTTGCCGGATCGGTAAAAAGTGCCTCCAGGAGGGCATTAGCAACAGTTGACTTGCCGGTTTCATTATTTCCGACTAAAATATTGATACCTTTTTCCAGTCGCAAATCAAGGCCGGAAAACCTTTTAAAATTCTGCAGTTTTAACCTGGTGATAATCATGTTTCCCCGCCTGTTAACAGTTTAATTCCCATTTGTATGGCTTTATCAATCAGGGCATTCTCTTTATTATCCGTTCCTTTGCGTTCCTGCAAAATCTTAATGAATCTGCCGGTAATCAGCTCTTGGGGATATTTCTGCAGTTCCTGGGTGCTGATTTGCAATTGCGATTGATCATCCAGTCTTAGATAAAAAAACTCCGGCTGCAGATGCTTGTATAAATCCTCCAAATCCAAGTGAAAATCCAGCCTGCGGATCCCGGTAAGTTTAACCTGCAGAATAGTATCCTCCCCTTGATACTGCTGGATTTCTTTAATCAACTGGTTTATATTTGCGATTTTATCGACATCCAAGGCAAGTTTGACATTTTTCCTGCTGCCGACAGGTACTAATGATACTTTGGGCTTCTTGCCTGTTTCCAGTTCAATAAAAATCACATTGCCTGCGCCTTTCT
>DATDWK010000137.1:0-3295 GCA_035289685.1 Candidatus Dojkabacteria bacterium | reverse complement strand
CCCTGAAAATGTAGATCAAAATTGATACCTTTACGGGTCAACACCAGGTCCCTGGCATAGGTGTTTTCATTGATGGGAAATTGTGTTTTTCCGTCTTCCAGTTCACCCGAGGCAATGGTCTGTGTCATGATTTGGTCGTAATCATTTACGGTAAAGTAAATTTTTTTGCGCTGAGTAGTTTTTTCTGCAAGCCTTAAACAATACTCGTTATCCCCGTTGAAAATTGCCAGGCCGTCAGGGCGCATGTACTCGATAATTTCATATTTGGCCTGCAGAATATTTTCTATGCTGCCGAATAAAGAAAGATGCTGCTCCTCAATACCCGTAATAATTGCAATATCCGGGGGTACCAGTTTGGCGCTTTGGGCAACTTCACCTTTGGTATACGCCCCCATTTCTGCAATAAAAACTTCCGTGGATTTTTTCACCTGTTTCAAAATAACCGCAGCAATTCCCACTGCAGTATTATAATTTTTCGGCGTGACCACGGCTGTGAATTTTTGCCTTACCAGCTGATAAATGAGCTCTTTGGTGGTCGATTTGCCGTAGCTTCCGGTAATACCGATAACTTTTATTTTAGGATACCAACTTATTTTGTTGCGCGCTTTAATTATCAGGATGTATCTGCGGATTTGAGCCAGGGGTTCAGTCAGCACCACTCCTAGGGTAACAGCTAAAAAGCTCAAATTATCCGCAGCCAGCACAAATAAAGCAGAAAAAACCAGCGCCACCATTACCAGAGGAATTACCAGCACACCCTCAATTTCCTGCGGCAGCAGGGCTGCAAGATCATAACTGTCTACCGGATTTTTAACAGTAAAGCCTTGGTAAAGAGTACCTTCGGGGGCAGCAAGTATATCAGGCAAAGTAAGCAGTGCTGCCAAAGGCAGTAGTAATAACAAAATGCTGAAAACAATCAACAGCAGATTACGGATATTTCTCAGGCTCGGGCGCAGAAACCTTTTGGCAATCACTGACTCTAAAAACAGGATGCCTTCGTTTAAGTAAACTATAAATACAACCGGCAGACTGATCAGCAAAACAGCCGCAGCTGGAACCAGCAGGTAGATCACCAGGCCGGTAAAAATACCTATTTTGACAAAAACCATAATTTGCTGTGATTTTGTCAAACGCTGCTCGTTGCGGTAATGCGAGAGCACCCTGTCAAAACGGAATTCCTTAGTCTGGTAAAGATAAACCGCTGCAAGAACATTCCTTTTTAAAACCAGAATGCTTGGCAGCCAGAAAAAAATAATCAATAAATGAAAGGCGCTCATTATATGTTACTTTCTGATAAATAACGAAATAATTTTTGCCACTAATTCCGGCATTACCAAAGGCAAATTATGCGTAGCGTTCTCTATTACTTCAAGCCGCGCATTCCTAATACCCTGGGCAAGTTTTTTCCCCTGCCACAAGGGAGTGATGCCGTCTTTTTCACCCCAGATAACAAGGGTTTCCATGTTAATTTTACTGAGCAAAAGGTCCACATGCTCTTTGACAATATTTTTAAAAGTTTCTTTTAATTTGCCTGCTTTGAGGTAATCGCTTTCTTTGACTATGGTTTTGTAAAACAGCTTGCGGGCTAATGGTTTGGTAAAATGCAAACCCGGCAGGTTGAAAACTTTGCCGAAAAATTTAGCGGTCCTCTGTAGTCTGCGCTGTTTTTTTTCAATTTTGGGATTGATTCCTGAAGCATCAATAATAACCAGTCGGGCAAGCTTATCCCCGTACTTTGCAGCAAAAGCAACGGCAATTTTACCGCCGAAAGAATGCCCTACCAAAACGGGTTTATAAATATTCATGCGTTCCAGAAAAGCGTGGAGAAATTCTACATAGTCTGAAAGATCCATAACCTTTTTTAACATTTCGCTCTGCCCGAAACCCGGCAAGTCAAAATTAAACACCTGAAAGCCCTTACCTGCCAGCTGTTCCTGCAAAGGTTCCAGACTGGCGCTGCTCCCGCCCCAACCATGCATCAAAATAATTGGCGGACCGTCTCCCTTAACAGTGTAGTTGATTTTCATAATTTTATTATACACAAAATTTTTAGGGAAATTACTCCGGTCTTAATGCCAAATTCAAATTCATGGGTTTGCCTTTTTCCAAAGTCACCTCAATTAAGTATTGGCCGGTTGGAGATTTTACCAGCTTGCCTATATTGGCACCGGCAAAAGTATACGAAACTGCATCAGCCTTGGTTAGATACGTTCCGGGATTTAGCAGAAAACCGTAACTGCCGCGCTCATCTGCCATTTGTACATCTAGCTGACGACTTTCCTCTTTGCTGAAAACCCTGACAAATGAATTGGAGACTCTGTCATTATTAGAAACATTATAAACAAAACCCCACCTACGGATATCCCTGCGTGTCAGCAGGATAACCAGCTCAGTAACGTAAAGGAAAACGAACAGGAAATTTACAATATTGAAGTAGAAAATTGCTGCAAATAATGAGTAAAGAAAACCGAAAACAAAAAGTATGGTGATGACCTTGGGCAGATTCTCCCGCAGCACTTCCCTGAATGAGAGACTACCAAGTAAATCTCTGCTGGAAAGGGTCAGCAGGGGCACGTCCTTGACAAAAAAGGTATCTCTGTCATGAAGGGCAACATTTTCTTCATGGATTTGAAATTCCGAATGTTCGACTATTAAACGGTAATTGCCGCTGCTAACCACAAAACCGTACTTCCCGTACAGGTCGGTTACAGCTTCTTTAATCAGTTCGGTTTTATCGCTGTTATACAAACGCACCAAGGCAAACGGCACTACTTTTAAGGTATTTTTATCAAATACCAGACCCCAGGGCAGTCCTTTTTCTTTTCTTTTTAATATCCAGAATCCGTACAGGAAAAATCTGGGATAAGCCAGCAGCCCGGCAACCAGTTGTCCGAACATGGTTAACAGTGCACCGATGCGCAAAGCAAGTTCGATGTTGAGCGGCTGGGGTACCAAATAATAAGGTTTGTATAAATCAACAGGAATCACTCCGGCTTCAACGCAGGTATTGCCCGCTTTGTCAGAGCTTGTTAAGCGACAGGAAATCGCATAGTAAAGATCACGGATGCCGTCAAGATTGTTTAAATTCATACCGGCTTCGTGGTTGCTGCCACCCGTCTGCATTACAGCTGTAAAAGGCAGGTCTTTGGGATCATTGCCGTAGCTCACCCGGCATTGGGCCTGGGCAACGGTAGTAAATTTTACCTGGGCTTTATGGTCTTCCGTAAGAGAAACGGCATTCGCTATACCGGTATCTATGCAAAGGAGATCCTCAACAACAACACCCAAACCGAAT
>DATDWK010000136.1:0-3676 GCA_035289685.1 Candidatus Dojkabacteria bacterium | reverse complement strand
AAATCATTGCCATACGCATGGTTGCCCATACGTTTGCTGGAGGCAAAAGGTTACGGCTGAGTGTTTGTGTTGTTGTTGGTGACCGGAAAGGCAGCGTAGGAATCGGCAGCGCCAAAGGCGCAGATGTTATGACAGCTGAAGAAAAGGCAGTACGCCGCGCAAAAAAAAGTATGACCAAAATTTATATTAAAGGCACTACTATACCACATGAGATATTTTTTAAAAAAGGTGCAGCCAAAATCTTTTTAAAACCAGCAGCTCCTGGAACAGGAGTTATTGCCGGTGCTGCCGTTCGGGCGGTTTGTGAAGTTGCCGGAATTAAGGATATTCTTACCAAGGTTTTGGGGTCTGATAATGCCATAAATAATGCAACGACTGCATTACTGGCATTAAAAAACCTGAAAGGGCTGGAAAATTTTTAAATTAGCACAATGTTACACAGTTTAAAAAAATACCATAAAAAAGAGGGCAAGCGCAGAGGCAGGGGTACTGCTTCAGGCAAAGGCGGTCATACTGTAGGCCGGGGTACCAAAGGACACAAGTCCAGATCAGGTTTCCAACAGCCCAGGCCAGGTTTTGAAGGTGGTCAGATGCCGCTTTCACGCAGGCTACCCAAATTAAAAGGATTCAGCAGGGCATATTTTAAAAACAAAAAGCCTGTCCGCATAGTAAGTCTGGCAAAAGTTGCCGGTTATTTCAAGGAAAATGCCGTTATTGACGCCAACGCCTTATTTAAAGCAGGATTTGTAAGAAAATCGCAAAACAGGTTAAAAATTTTGTCAGACGGTAAAATAACCAAAAAGTTAAATTTTAAACAATTAGAAGTATCACAAACCGCCCGGAAACAAATTGAAGCAGTTAAAGGGACGGTTAAATAATATAAAACATTTTTTTAGGTATGCCTAAATTAAGGCAGGGAGTCCAAAAAGTAGCTGCAAATGTTAAAAAAGCTGTCACTTTACCGCTGAAACTTCCCTTAGGATTTATCAAAACTGCAGGCAATAAAGTTAAGCAGAGCAGGTTTTTAAAGAGTGACCAGAATTCTTTGCTGTCAGCCTTAAAAAATCTGGAAATCCGCAGAAAACTGCTGTTTACTTTGGGAATAATCATTGTTTACAGACTGCTTTCCTCAGTTCCTATACCTGGTATAGATATAAAGTTATTTAATGAGGTATTCGGCAACAGTTCATTAAACAGTTTATTTACCGTAGTTACCGGAGGCAGGTTAGACCAGCCGTCAGTAGTGGCTATCGGTTTGGGTGCTTACATAAATGCTTCTATTATTATCCAGATGCTGTCTACGGTGATTCCCAAATTTGAAGAATTGTCCAAAGAAGGTGAGCATGGAAAAAGGGTGCTGAATATGTATACCAGGATTTTAAGCGTGCCATTGACAATAATCCAGGCTATTGTAATTTATACAGTGCTCAAATCTGCTCCGGCACAGTCTCCGGAACTGGCTGGCTTGCTTGCCAATGTGACTACTTTTGATGTTGTTACCATGATTGCAGCGTTGACTGCAGGCAGTATTATTTTAATGTGGCTAGCTGAACTTATTGAAGAATACGGCATCGGCAATGGCTCTTCCATTATTATCATGATCAGTATTTTGAGCATCATGCCCAGTTTAATTAATACTGACTTTTCCTTTATCGCAGGCGACCTGAAACTTCTTGTGGAAAACGGGAATCTGAATGTATTATTAAATGAAAATTTCATACTGGTTTATGCAATACTTTTGGGCTTATTTATTTTAGTAGGTGGCATAGTTTTTATTACTGAAGCTACCAGAAAAGTAACTATTCAATATGCCAGAAGATTCCGCGGTAACGGAGTTGCCCAGGACAGTTATCTACCGCTGAAAATTAATCAGGCCGGGGTAATGCCGGTTATTTTTGCATTTGCCATGTTGACTTTCCCCCAGATTATCGGCCAGATTTTATCAACAATTCAAAATACCGATTCGATTTTTTATAAAATCGGGGATTTGATAAACAATTCCTTTCTCGGGGCCAGGACTTCATTAGTTAGCGATTCCCTGATTAAGTACCAATTGGTTCTTTTCATCCTGATTTTTGCTTTTTCATTTTTTTACACATTTGTAGTTTTCAAACCCAAAGAAACAGCAGACAATCTTAAAAAAAGCGGAGGATTTATTCCAGGAATCCGCCCCGGGGTTGAAACAGAAAAATATATTACTAAAATACTGGTACGCTTAACTACGGTGGGGGGCATATTTCTCGCGGTAATTGCGATAATTCCTAATCTGGTGCAAGCTACACCCCAGGGGGCTACCCTGACTCTTTTCAGAGGTATCGGCGGCACTAGTTTATTGATTGTGGTGGGAGTCATTTTAGACACAATGAGACGAATGAAGTCTCTTGCAGTTACTCGTAGTTATGACCAATACAGGTAAAGAAATTTGGCTATTTATTTAAAAAACAATAAAGAATTAGGATTGCTGCGTACAGCCGGGAGAATTCTGGCTGAGATAGTTTCAGAACTCGAACAGCACGTTACAGAAGGTATTTCTACAGGAGAATTAGACCAGCAGGCACTAGATCTTTGTAAAAAAAATAACGTCATTCCTGCATTCACGGGTTATAACGGGTACCCTAAAGTGCTGTGTACGGGAGTAAATGATGTTGCCGTGCATGGTATTCCTTCCTATGAGGAGGTACTTAAAAACGGACAAATAGTTAGCCTAGATATGGGTATAATTTATCAGGGTTTTTATAGCGATTATGCAGTAACTGTGCCTGTTGGAAAAGTTGACAACCAAGGCATCAAACTTATCGAAGTAACAAAATTAGCCTTGCAGGCTGCAATTAATAATGCTGTAGCTGGAAAAAACATAGGAGATTTGGGTTATGTAATGGAGCAAATTGCCAGACTTTCCGGCTTTAATGTCATAAAAGTAATGGTTGGCCACGGCATCGGCAGAAAACTTCACGAAGAGCCGGAAATACCATGTTTTGGCAGGCGCGGGACCGGAATTAAGCTACTGGAACGGATGACTTTGGCTATTGAAGCCATGATAAATGAGGGGAGTTCTGAAATAACTTTTGAAAAGGATAACTGGACAACAAGAACCAAAGACGGTAAAAGGTCGGCAATATTTGAACATACAGTTGTAGTAGGTAAAGAAAAAGCCGAAATTTTAACTGAGATATAAGTAGAAACTCTTGATTTATTGAAGAAATCGGGCACTTTTGTTATAATGAGCACAGCGAATTAAAAGCTCTGCTTATAATTATAAGATTTGAGATTCTTTTAAAAGAGGAGTCTTTTAATTGAATCTTTCTTAAATATTTTGTATGATTAGAGATCCAAAAAAAACTTTCAAAATTAAAGGGAAAATCATAGATAATTTACCCGGTACCAAGTTTAAGGTAGAGATCAATCTCCAGGGTGAACCTCATGTAATTTGGGGATATATTTCAGGCAAAATGCGTATGAATTATATCAAAATACAGGTTGGCGACGAAGTTGACGTGGAGATATCTCCGTACGACTTGACTAAAGGCCGGATTGTTTATCGTTATTAAAAATGAAAGTACAGGCATCGGTTAAGAAAAGGTGTGATTTTTGTTACGTTGTCAGGCGCAGAAACAACAAGGGAAAACGTATTGTCTATGTTTATTGTAAGCGCAATCCCCGTCATAAACAAAGACAG
>DATDWK010000135.1:0-2524 GCA_035289685.1 Candidatus Dojkabacteria bacterium | reverse complement strand
AAAGGAATAATTTGATAAAAAGAGTCCAGCAGCAGGTCCCATTTTTCCTGTTCAATTAAATAGTTTATTTGAGGCACATAATCTTTGAATTCAGCTTTTGTAAGCCAGTCCTGTAAATACTTGAGAGCAGCTTGTTTATATTTATCAGATACTTTGACTGTGTCAAAACCGGATTTTACTTTGGCAAGTAAATCTGTAATCTCCATTAAATATAAAATTGTTAAATATTAGTTTTAGTTTTTTCATAATACACGAAACCCGGAGTTTTGAAAATTTGACCGTTTTCAAAAATAACTAAACCCTGCAAGCCGTTTTTTTCCAAAAGCTGCAAACCTGTCTGCCCCGTTAAAAAAAGTATGGTAGCCCAGGCATCGCTTTCGTATGCGGTTTTCCCAATAACGTAACTTTGGGCGCTGATATTTTCTGGAAGCCCGGTTTTAGCATTCACTAGGTGGTGAAAAAAACCGACCTTCCTGGCCCAGCCCCCCGAGCTGGCAATGCTGGCATTATTAAGGTCGATAAAACCGAGAAAATAATTGTTGGTAATTCTCTGGTTGGGCAGCTGTGTTTTATACAGGGCAATCTTCCATGGTTTACCGGATGTGTTTAAACCCTTGGCTCTGATATCTCCGCCTGCGTTTATAATAAATGAAGGAAATCCGTCCAAAGTCCTGTAAGCCAGGTCTATGGCATAACCTTTACCGGTACTGCCAAGATCAATTCTCTGCCCGGGTCTCAGTTTAATGCGTAATTTCTTCCGGTCCATTGCGATTTCATTATAGGATGGCCGGGATTTCATTACTCCATTTATTTCCTGATAAAGACCGGGATTTTGCAGATTTTGAAATTTATTTTCGTTGGTGAAGCCGTATGCCTCAAGTACATCAATAATTGTGGGGTCAAAGGTCCCCTTGGTTTTATCTGCCAAATCCAGGACATATTTGACCAGATCAAAAAGTTCCCTGGAAACCGTATGCCATTTTCCCATATCCGCATTCAGCTTTGATAACTCGCTTTTTTTATCAAAACGGGTATATTTTTCCATGACATAATCAAATTGTGCAAAGGCCTGAGCGATTTTATTACGGGTTTGAACAGTACCCTCATTCGAAAGAACAGTAATTCTAATACGGGTATTCATGAATATCCGCTCGTCATCAAACTTTGGCATTATTTTTGCGGCGTCTTAAGAGATAGAAACCTGCAGCGATGAGAAAAACACCTATTAATATAGAGCTTGGCTGGGCAAGATCGTCGATTAATGCTGTGTCAGGAGTTTTAGAGGGAAAAACCCCGGGAGTGCCCGAAGGCAGGCCCGGTGTTGTTGCCCCTATTTCAGTAATGGTAATGCTTAAACTGTTGGTTGTTTGTAAAATATCCAATGAATTGGCATTAACCAGCAGGCTATTTTCCTTTACCAGGTTTATCTGGGCAAAACCTGTGCGCAGAGCTTGTAATTCAAATTCGGCAACTATTCTGTTGGTGACTGATCTGGCCTCTTGTTCAGTGTTGCCGTTGACATTAATTGTTCCCAGCGCCTGTGAAGCAGAATTGGTTTTTGCCAGAAAATAGGTATCCTTATAAGTGATTTCAATATTTGACGTTACCGGATCCGTATCAATGATCTGCCAGAGCAGCGGGTCAAATGTCACCTGGAAAGTGAATTCTTTAATAGGTGTTCCCTGTGTGTCAATAATTACGGATACTTTGACTTTTTCACCAACAGCCACAGTAGTAGTGAATGATTCCAGCGAGATGCGCGGACCCGTGGGAATAACACTCACAGTCGGTGTAACAGATCCGCCGGTTGGCGGGGTAAACGGTATGGTCGGTGAGGCAATTTCATCTGCCCCTTGTGCTTTGGCAATAGTAATCAGATCCATGGTACTAGTTTGGCATTAGAAACGGATTTTGTAAAGTTTAGCTTAGGTTAATTAAGGCTTTATAAATATGCGGAATTGAATTAATATTATTGCATAAACAATCTTTATTTCTATAAGGTGTATCGCTTTAGTAAAATTTGACGTTTAGTATTGGATCTGATCTTTTTCTGAAGAAATATTGAAGAATTTTTTATCCAAATATAGTATTGTTACTTGAATAATGTAAAATAAATTGCTAGAATCGTATCCTTTTGTATGATATTTATCATATATTAGAATTCTATATAAAGAGAAGGTTCTTTACTAAATCCCTCTCATAAAAGCAGTAAATAATGGAGATTTCGCTTGCAGCAGAAAAAATATTCAATATTGGCAATATCGAAATCACTAATTCTATTATTTCTGCATTTATTGTAGTTTTTTTTATTGTATTAGGGGTGATTTTAATTGGCAGAAAACTAAATATTGCTAATCCAGGTAAGCTGCAAATTGTTTTGGAAATGTTAGCTGAAGGATTGATCTCACAAATCAGCGACGTTCTGGGTATGGATCGGACCAAAAAGATTTTTAATTTTGTTTTAACTTTTTTTGTCTTTATTTTAATTTCCAACCTCTTTGGTCTATTGCCGTTTGTGCCGGCT
>DATDWK010000134.1:0-3551 GCA_035289685.1 Candidatus Dojkabacteria bacterium | reverse complement strand
AATCCACCTTCTGAAATTGAAAGATTGGGATTGTAAACGCTTTTTTCGTCAATTTCAAAAATATTCCCCAAACCATGGCACCTGGAACAGGCGCCCATGGGGGAATTAAAAGAAAAGGTATGGGGTTCGATTTGCGGGAATGATTCCCCTGTTTCCGGATCCATAAGTTTTTCCGAATAAAACAGATCCTGGTTGAGATCGGGTAAGCTGACAAATATTTCTTTATTGCCCAGATTCAGCGCGGATTCGACAGAGTCAGTCAGCCGTTTGACAAAATCCTTGCTGGTTTGTGCTGAAAGATCTCTAGTGGTTTCTTTTTTAATTACCAAACGGTCAATAATAATTTCTATATCGTGTTTTTTAAATTTATCCAGTTTGATTTCTTCTTCAAGGGAATAAATTTTTTTATCCACCCGGACCCTCAAATACCCTTGGGTTAAAAATCTTTGAAAAAGTTCCTCATATGTACCTTTGCGCTGTTTTACCACCGGGGAGAGCAGCAGTATTTTTACATAATTTTGTGAAAATTTTTGAGGCAAAAACATTATAGTATCTACTATTTGCTGTACTGTTTGTGATTGCAGCCGTTTTCCGGTTTTCGGGCTGTGCGGATGCCCGGCGCGGGCAAAAAGCAGCCTTAAATAATCAGATATTTCCGTAACTGTGCCTACAGTTGACCGCGGATTATTTCCCGAGGTTTTCTGGTCAATAGCAATTGCCGGAGATAAACCGGTA
Organism: Candidatus Dojkabacteria bacterium; assembly: GCA_035289685.1. Taxonomy (GTDB): domain Bacteria; phylum Patescibacteriota; class Dojkabacteria; order B142; family OLB20; genus DATDWK01. Next base: position 2,816 of record DATDWK010000134.1, on the reverse strand, counting down.
ATTGAATCCACGTCTGCTTTTTCCATGACACCTAAAAATTGCCTGGCATAAGCAGAAAGAGATTCCACATATTTGCGCTGTCCTTCGGCATAAATTGTGTCAAAAGCCAATGAGGATTTTCCCGAACCCGAAATACCTGTTATCACCACAAGTTTGTTCTTGGGAATTTCTACATCAATATTTTTTAAATTGTGAGAACGGGCTCCCTTAATAATAATTTTTTCCATTTAGTTATTTTTTGTAAACATATCTGCAAACCTATATTTTAACATATTCAAGCATTTGGATACCCTGGGGAATAAATAAAAATTTACCTGGAATTCGCCAAAGTTGCCTAATTGTAAAAATTCTTTTATACTTAATTTGTTAATATTTTAAAAATTCTGCCATGATGAATGCCCAGGATAATTTAGGTGAAGAACGGGTCACGCTTACTCAAAGAAGGACTGGAGTAATGCCTGCGGCGCCGAAACCTGTACCGAATCGTTTTCAGCCGATGGGAAAAGAGCCTGCTTTACCGCAGGAAGCTGCTGGTTCACCGGGGAAAGTAGTTATTTGGGTAGTCATTGTAATAGTTCTTGCAGTAGCAGCTTACTTAGCATTGCGTAATGTTTTAAAAGGTCCGGATACCGGCAGTGTTACTCCAACAGTAGCTCCAACAGTTGAAGTCAGCTTAGAAGACAAACTTTATGCGAAAGAGGTACTTGACGACGAGCTGGCTGAAGGTAAAAAAGAAGATTCGGCTTTTGTTCTCACTGATCAAACAGTCGGCAAGGCCAGTGAAGCAGAGTATGCAATTTTAGGTTTAATGGTGCAAAGATATACCAGTTTTACAAGGGTGCAATTCACTGTTGCCAATATCGGAGATACCGGCGAAGTTTTTCCCTTGACTACATCTGTTTATGACAGCGGCAATAAATTGCTGACTTTAACTATGAACAGTATCTCCAACGATGACAGCGGGCTTGGTTATTATGACAATATTAACCTTGATACCAGCGTACTTTCAACTCTGACCCATGACGGGGATACCTCAAATAAAGTGGAAAAATATGTTTTAAAAATGAAAGATAATCTGGGCTATGTTTTACAGGTACTAACTACCACAACTGGAGAAAATCTGGTGATTCTTGATGTAAAAGAACAGGTAGAGGTTATTGATACCACTCCTACTGCAACACAACCGCTTACATCAATTGTAGTTCCCACAACTCCAAGTGCCTCACAGCAGACAACGGATCTGGAAACGCAGTTTTCCAAAGGGGCGCAGGAGATTAATACCGGTACTACAGGGAACAATACCCAGGTAGCCAGGTATAACTATGCAGACGGTGTGCAGCTTTTCACCTGGAATTTATACTTGAATGTGGGTAAGGATAAATATCCCAATGTCAAAGGTAGGATTGAGGATAATAAATTGATAATCGAAGTTTCAAATTACTCAAAGACTTCCAGTCCTGTTTCTACAATAAATTTTTCCAGTGTGAAAGATATCAGTAAAGTTGACGTATCAGTAACAGACCATGTAGCCAAGTACGAATTTTACTTGAGCAAGCCCATGGAATACCGCATGCTCTTTGTAGAAGCTGATAACATCCTGAGGTTTGAGGTAAAACACTAAAATATAAAAAAACTCCTCCTCCTTCCGCGTGCGGCTTTAAGGCCGATGGTCGTCAAAGGAGTTTTTTTACTTCAAGGGTATAATCTGTTAAGCATTCTCGGAAATGGGATAGTTTCTCTGATGTGTGGAACTCCGGTTATAAACCTGATAAGCCTTTCCAGCCCTATGCCGAAACCCGAATGCGGAATTGTCCCGTATTTCCTTAAATCCATATACCAGGAATAATCCTTAAAAGGGTAGTTTTTTTCTTCCAGTACTTTTAACAATTTATTGTAATCAAATTCCCTTTCCCCTCCCCCGGTAATTTCTCCAAAACCTTCAGGGGCTATTAAATCTACGCATCTTGCCCTGGAAACGGCACCATCCTGGTATTTGGCCATATAAAAGGCTTTGATTTCTGCTGGCCAATCAGTAACAAATACAGGAAGGTCGTAAATTTGAGATAATTGGCCTTCTTCAGGTGCACCGATGTCATCCAGTTCTGATAATTTGCCGTTGAATTTTTCGTTCAATAATTTAATGACATCATGGTGCTTAATTTTTATAAATGATTCTTGGGTATATCTTTCCAGTTTATCGGTATCCCTTTCTAATATTTCCAAGTCACGGGATCTATTTTTTAAACAACTGCTGATGACACTTTTGATCATGGTTTCTTCAAATTCCATAAGGCCGTTGAGATCAGTAAACGGCAGTTCGGCATCCAGCATCCAGAATTCAATTAAATGTTTGCGGGTTTTGGATTTCTCAGCTCTAAATACCGGTCCGAAGTCATATGTTCTGCCCAGTGCAAATTCAGCTACCTCACAATATAGCTGTCCTGATTGAGTCAAATAGCTTTTTTTGCCGAAATAATTTATGGCAAACAGTTCCGAGGTATCCTCGCATGAAACAGGTTGAAAAATGGGGGTATCAAAACGGAAAAAACCCTGTTCCCTTAAAAACGCCATTATGGTGAAAAAGATCTCATCCCTCAGCTCCATAACCGCTCTTTGTTTTTTCGACCTGAGCCATAAATGCCTGTTGTCCAAAAGAAAATCCGGACCGTGTTCTTTTTTACCAAGAGGGTATTCTGGAGCGATCTGGATAATTTTGACACTGCTGAGTTGTAATTCAAAACCGCTGGGAGCACGCGGTTCTTCTTTTACTTTTCCTTTAACTTGCAGCGAGCTCTCATTAGTCAATTCCTCCAGCT
>DATDWK010000133.1:0-9435 GCA_035289685.1 Candidatus Dojkabacteria bacterium | reverse complement strand
CCCTGACCAGAGGTATTTTTGAGATTCCCATAGGTATGCTTACGGATAGGGTCAAAAGGGACCGCGATGAAATCTGGCTGTTATTTCTGGGCTGTTTTTTGATGGGGCTAACTTACGTGCTACTGCCGACAATAATTGACCCCAGCGGCTATTTTGTCCTGATGTTTGTCTTTGGTATCGGCACCGCATTAAATCTCAATACCTGGAGAAAACTCTTTGCCAAAAATGTTGATAAAAACAAAGAGGGCACCCAGTACGGAGTTTACGATACAATCATTGCCTTCACTGCAGCCATCATCAGTTTTGTCAGCGGCTATATTTCCAGCCTGAATCCGGAATATTTCCCATATGTGATTTTCTTTTTGGGAGTACTAATTATGACAGGAGGTTTGGCAGCCCTGGGGATTTTTACGGTTGACCGCAGAAAAAGCTTTAGCGTTTAAATTTTTTTATATGACCAGTGATAAAAGGACTTTTACAATTATTCTGCTGATAGGCGCACTGGTAATATCTGTTGCGGCAATATTTATTGCCGCTAAACTGCAGGAGCAGCCGACCGTTATACCTGAAGAAGAGCAGGCGCAGGTGCCCACTGTGGCACCTTCAAATACACCTAGTTCTTCAACCTCTGAAACTTGTCCCTTAACAAAGGATACCCAGTTTTGGTATGGGTGTTCAGGCGATCCTGCTCCAGGGTGCAACAGTCTGCAAGGCTGGATAAACGGACAGGATGTCACCAATGCCAACCAGGCTGTACCGCTGACCTTGGCCATTAATTGTTTCCGGGGTACTACCGGTACAAGACCTTGGCTGGAAGCCCATATTATAGTTACCAAACAGGGCAGCACTACACCATTTTTTGATTCCCGGGTAAATACGGGAGGTCTAGGAAATTACTGGTATGCACGCGATCTGGTGATTTCCAGCATCGGCACCTATACTGCCACCTGTAAATCTGAAGTTATCCAGGGCTGTGAAGACAATGATACCTTTACCATCACTCAAGTGCAGGCAACTATAACGCCGGCCGGTACAATTACACCCACGAGTACTGTAAGTCCAACTGCGACTAGTGCGCCTTTACAGACCAGTACACCCGTACCGACCAATACAACTGCGCCTTCTCCAACAGCGCAGATTGCAGGTAGTACTATGCCAACTGCTACTCCTGCAATTACACAAATTCCTGCAACAGCATTAATTAATGACAACGTCGACCAGCTGCTGGTGGGATTCCTATTAATTATTTTCGGGGTGCTGCTTTACAGAAAAGTGAAAATTTCGTCTGCAGAAAACTAATAAATTGTGATTTTTATTGGCAATTTTGCTATACTCTTTGGTAAATACTTTACCGGATTTAATTATGAAGAAATCCCTCGATTTTTCCAAATCACTGGAATATTTTTTTCAATTAAAAGACTGGCAAAATCGCTCGATGTTTTTCGGCGGAATATTAGTTGCTTCCATAGTTGTTTACATGTTCTTAATATTATCTATGCTAATTCCTGTTATCGGCATTTTTATTTATTGTGCTGGTATAGTAGTAATGGCACTACTGGCTATACTTTTTGTTTTTTATATGAACGGTTATAAGGTATTAGTTGCCCAGGCTGTAATGAATCATAAAAGTGTGGAGGAAATAAAAGTTGCTGCAGATTGGGGTGCAAGAATCAGTGTTGGTTTTAAACTTGCAATGGCAAATCTGGTTTATTATTTACCCACATATTTTATTTATTTTTTAGGGTTCTTAATAATGTTTGTGCCTTTATTACTGAATCCTACAAATAGAACCAGCTCATATAGTTATAATGGAGTTGGTTACGACGACCAGCAATTCGGTCTATTTATGGTGGCAACAATAATTTACTACTGCTTACTCTGTATTGCCTGGGTAGTCCAAATGGTAACTGAATACTTTGTTTTCCCTATGCAAATGGCAGTATTTTTAAAAGATCAGAAATTCAGTACGGCAGTAAGTCCTTCGGGTTTAATTAATTTCTGGAAAAGAAACTCCAAGAATATTTTGCTTCTGGGTTTGTTGCTTTTTGCCATGTCTATTGCATTTATAATTGTGGTAGGAGTTTCCGTATTGACTCTTTTCCTTTGTGTGGGAATTATCTTGCTTCCAGTTGTATATGCTGTCGGTTTTACATATATGCTGCATTTACAGGCGCATCTTGTCGGTTCCCTTGCAAAGCACGATAAGGAAAACTAACCTTATAATAATTTCTCCTGTCCGCTGGCGGCACTTTTTTTCAGTTCCCGTTTAATTTTACGAAAAGCGTTCCATCTGCCCATCAAGGCAAAAACCATTAATTCGTCCTCAATATCGGTTACAAAAAATTGTTTATTCTGGTATTTAATGCGGTGGCGGTTTACTGCTGTAAATGGCTGGCTCCAGTTGCCCTTGGTATCTTTTATCTGCCATTCGCCGTACATTTCTACAGGAATCTTGTTTATTATGAACTTGCCGAAGTAGGATTTAAATTGCTGGCTTTTTTTCAAAGAAACTTCCTCCTCCAAAAAATCCTGCAGCAGAAAGTTGCTGGCCAGCGCTGTATCTTTATCGCAGAGAATATCAATATCTTTGGAAATCATATCCAGGCCCTGGAGGATTAAACTGGTGGTACCCCGGAATGCATATTTTCTGCGGTTCAAGATTCTGGAAATCAGTATTAATGTTTCTAAAAATTTTTCCGGTACCCTGCCGGGCATAATTACAATTTAAGAGTTTATATATTATACTGTTCTTATGCAAACTGCACAAACAAACCCAAATACAACTACAGAAGAGATCGAGGAATTGAACCGCCTGTTGTCCCTGGTTCAGAGTTCGCAAATGCCCGGAGATTTAGGCGTCAGAGCAACTGCTATGGTGCAGAGGCTGAAAAAGGTTGTTAAATACGGCTCATTTTCCAGGGAATACGAACCCGTGGAAAAATATATTTCCTGGATCACCAAAGTACCCTGGGGAATGCTGACAACTGACAACCTGGATCTGCAGAATGTCAAAACCCAGCTGGATAAAACTCATTACGGCCTGGATGTGGTAAAAGAAAGGCTCCTGGAATATATTGCCATGTTGAATTTGCTTGCCAAAAGAGGACAGCCGGCAGCACTTCCAGTTACTCACCCCGCCGGGCAAGCAATGCCTGCCTCGGTTTCTACTAGTATTCGATCTGAAGCAGCTGCGTTCCGCACCAATCTGGATGTTTCCGCGGAGATGTCCCGCCTGCAGAGCAGCTCGTCGCACGCGCCCATTATCTGCTTTGTCGGGGTGCAGGGTATAGGTAAAACCTCAATTGCCAAGTCGATTGCTGCAGCACTGGGCAGAAGATTTATCAGGATTTCGCTGGGCGGCATAGGAACGGTTACTGAACTTCGCGGTAGGTCAAAAGGTGAAGTTGATTCCGAACCCGGTCAGGTAATTAAAGCATTAATCAGAACCGGCATGATGAATCCGCTCATTCTGATGGACGAGGTTGATAAAGTCAGCGGTGAAACGGGCTTACGGGCAGATGTTATGGCCTCGCTTTTGGAAATTCTCGATCCGGAACAGAACTCAACATTTATTGACCACTATCTTGATTACCCGGTTGACCTGTCCAAAGTATTATTTATCTGTACCGCCAATAACCTGGGCGGTATCAGCGCAGCTCTGCTGGACAGGCTGGAAATCATCCGCATGAGCAGTTACACGGATGAAGAAAAAACCCATATTGCCAGGGATTATCTTTTACCCAAAGTTATGGAAGCCTCCGGAGTCAGCAAAGACCAGATAGTATTCCACGACGAAGTCTGGCCTCTGGTCATCAGACCTCTAGGCTTTGACGCCGGCATCAGGCAGCTGGAAAGAAATATCACCACACTGGTGCGCAAAGTCGCCAAAAGGATTGTCACAGGACAGGGGGCAAAATTTGAAATCACTCAGGAAAATTTCAGGGAATTTATACCCGAGGATATCGGGATCTTAGCTTAGCGTTTAAAATAAAGCGGATTACTCTCCTTTTACCAGAAACGATTTAAATTCGCGGTCGCGTTCCATCATTTCTTCGACTGCATTTCTTACTAACTGGGCTTTGTGCATGCGTTTAAAATTTGATGCCCATTGTAAGTACTTATCAATTTCAGGAGAAATAATCAAAATAAACTTGGTATCCAAAAGTGCTTTAATTTTAACAAAAAAGCTTTTAAGAATAACATCTATAGTTTGGGGAGTATATTCGGAAAATGTGAACAATTTATTTTTTGCAGATTTTAATGTTATAGACGGTTTCTTATTTATATTGGAATTGTTTAAAACCAGCACCGGCTTTTTTTCATTAAGGGCTGTAGCAATCAAAAAACCTATACCCGATGAGGTTTCTGATGATTCAACAATGACTACATCACTTTTTTTTATTGATGAGTAGTCTCTTTTGTAAGTATCCTCGATATGTTCCTCATCATGTTTATAGGTTGATTCCATTTGTGATTTGTCCACTTGATGTCCGTAAGCCTCAATTTTTTTCAAGACATCGAGGCTGACTTGGTAGTGTTTTTGGTCTTTTCGACCGCCGATAAAAAAAATCTTCATGTAATATATAAAAAAAGTTATATATAATTATATACCATGATATATATATTATTCAATATTTCTTTAAAAATTCTTTATTAATTGAGATTAATATAAAATTTTTTATGACAGATCGTCGATAAAAGTTTATATTGATATATAATCTTATAAATAATTTTTTCTGTATATGATAAAAGCAATAATCTTTGATTTCGATGGAGTGGTGGTGAATAGTGATATTTCCAGATTTAAAATTTTAAAAAGCTTGTTAAATAAAAGAGGTTTAGTTCTAGAAGAAAGTTATTACCTTAAAAGTATAGGTGTAAAAACAAAAGAATTTCTGCAGAAATATTTTGGAAATGAAATCAGCAGTTCAGAGATTGCTGAAATTTATCAGAATTACAAAAAAGAGTTCTACAATCATCCTGAAAAATATATTCAGATTCAGCCATATGTGATTAAATGCTGCACAGGCCTTTCCAATAATAGATATACTCTGGCAATCAGCAGCTCCACACGAAAAATAGATATATTATTTGTATTAAAATCATTAAATTTAAACAAACTTTTTAAAGTAATTATCGGTTCAGAAGATACTGTCCATTCAAAACCGGATCCAGAAGTATATTTGAAAACTATTGCTGAACTGGGTTATTCCCCCAAAGAGTGTATAGCCATTGAAGATTCTCATATTGGAATTAAAGCAGCTAAGGCGGCAGGGATAAAATGTATTGCTGTAACCTATACATTAAAAAGAAATAAACTGACTGAAGCGGATATTATTATTGATTCCTTGGATGAAGTTAATGCGGAATTTATTAAAGCAAAATTCGATACCTTTTAAACCGAGCTTTTGAGCAAATTGTAAAACTCTTGGTAATTACCATCTATTTTATAAAGTACGTTAAGTTTACGAAGAAACCTTTCAGTGTAATTATATATGCCCTCAAAAGTATCCGGAGTGATAAATTTAATAATCTTTTGCTTCAGGTCGCTCTCGGTATTTTTTAATAAGTGATTAAAAATAATATGCTGATATTTTTTATTACTTTTTGCAAAAAATAACATAAAATTTATAATAACCCCTTCCGGTGTATAAAACGAAAGATATTTATATTTATAATATGCATCTTTCAAACTCAGTCTTCTGATTCTTAGGTACTCATCGCCTGTTACATTATGAGAGGGAAAGAAATCAACAAAGTATCCTTTCTCCATAAAATTACCAGGATTACTATCTAGTCCCATAGATTTGCCGATTTTATAAAGGACTTTTTGGATGTTTTTATAGCATAAAAGGCTTTGTGACAATATTTTATTTTTATTATCGGATTTTAATATTTCAACGAGGTTTGCTCCACTCTTTTTTTCCTGTAATTCTAAAAGTAGATAACGGTTACTTTCTTCTATTTGTAAGGTATAGAGTCCTATGGGCTTGGTTAGCTTAAAATTGTTTTCTGAAAGAACGCTGAAATAGATTTTATAGTCGGTTATAAAATTATTGATCTCATTTATATTGAGTGTTTCGAAAGTAGGGGTATCTTTTCTGCCGGCAAATAATTTATAAACCACATTGTCATTATATGCGATAATTGAACTTAAACCGTATTTAAAAGTTCCCTCTCTCAAAAATTTCAATTTTTTTTGTTTAAAGAGCTTTTCAATAATATTAGTTAAAAGTAATTTTTCGTTTTCAGTATTCCTGATACTTTTTATTTTAGTTGAAATAGTCTTGATCATAAATTAATTCGAATTATAGACTCAATATTTAATAAATTGGGAGTAATTATACAATATAATAGTTTAATCCCAAAGTATATTAGATTGTTTTATAATAGTTTTTCGCTTAACCATTTCTGCTTTTACTGCTAAACTATTACTCTACTAATTTAATATAACGTTATGCGCCTGCCTTTTTTTAATCGAAAAAAAGAAAATTCAGAAGCAGACATCCTGCTCGCCCTGGACATCGGCACAGAGTTTGTCAAAGCCGTGCTTTTTCAATTTGACACACAAGATAAAAAAATTCTGGTCAAAGGTTACGGCAGGAGCAAACAGAACAGCAATGCCATGCAGGGCGCCATGATCATCAACCTGGAAAACGTCATCAATACCTGCGACCATGCCATAGGCAATGCCCTGGCACATGCCGACCGGGTCGAGAACGACAGGCGCAAAAAAGACTTTAAAGAAAAAACAGACAAAGATTCCGGCAAACCGGACCGGAAAGATAAGAAATCGGGCAATCCCGAAGGTTACGAGCCTTACCAGACACCCCTTCCTAACAAGGTAATCATCGGTATTGCCGGGGAGCTGGTTAAAGGTATCACCATCATGGCAGATTACGAAAGGGAAAACAGCAATGCCAAAATTGACGACAAAGAAATTAATGAGGTTGTCCAGCATATTAAAAAACAGGCATTTACTGATGCTGTTTCCGATATTGCCGAAGAGATCGGCCTGCCTGCCGATTCCTTAATCGAAATCAATACCAAAATCAACTCCACTTATATTGATGGCGTTAAAGTTGATGACCCGCTGGGTTTTACAGGCAAAGAAGTCGCCTACCGGATTTTTTCCACTTTTGCTCCCAGGATTCACGTCAATTCTTTAAAAGAGATTGCCAGGCACTTAAGCCTGGAGGTACTTTCCATAGAAGTTGAACCGTATGCCATTACCAGAGCTGTCAAAAGTGGACGCAAAAAAGACTACAGTGCTATTCTGCTGGACATCGGCGGAGGAACTACGGATGTTGCTCTGGTGGATAAGGGCGCAATTGCGGGAACTAAAATGTTTGCCTTCGGAGGTAGGGTTTTTACCAAACGTCTGGCAGTTGACTTTAAATTGGAATTAAATGAAGCCGAGCGCACAAAACTGGAATATGCCAGCGGCAAAATGGGGCATACCCGCGAGGATGAGATCAGGAAATCCCTTAACAAAGATATTTCCACCTGGACTGAAGCTGTGGAATTGGCATTGGCAGAAATTGAAGACATCAGAGAATATCCCGGTGTCATATATATCTGCGGCGGCGGCTCTGCCCTTCCGGAAATGCGGGAAGGTCTGTTGCAGCATCCCTGGCTGCAGGTTTTGCCATTTTTAAAATACCCTAAAGTCGAGTATCTTTACCCGAGCCAGCTGGAAGACATATTAGATACAACCAGAACTGTGGTTGATCCGGCAGATATTGCCCCGCTTGCCTTGGCAAGAATGTATCTGGAGCTGGAACATTGACGTAAAATTGCTTGTCAAGCAAAAAATCACTAAAAATTGCTAAAATAGTCATATGAAGAATTTAAAAAAAGCTGCGAAAATTGAAAAAGTATTTGTCGAACCTGATGAGGAGATTGTTTTTACTTTGGAAAAGATTTTAAACAGCGACGGCAGCCGCGCAGTACTGGTAATTCCCCATAATGCCGCGCTGATCACCAGCAGTATCAGCTTAAAAATTCTGGCAAGACAGCTGGCAAAAAGCGATAAATTAGTAGTATTGGTATCCGATACTGAAACCGGACAGAAACTTGCCGCCAAGGCCAGCCTGGTTGCTAAAAAGCGTATCAGCGAAGTGGATAAAAATTCTTGGGAAAAGGCCAAGGAGCTTAAAGAAAGCTGGCTTCTGGAAAAAGCCCGTATTAAAAAAGAATTGATTTCAGCCAGGAACGGGGCTGAAGCTGCAGCCGGGGAAGCAGCAGGAGATGCTGAAATTTTTGCGGCTGAATCCTTAAAGCAGGATGCCAAGGCTACAATTAAAGGAGAGAATGTAAAAGCCACTGTGGTTGATGAAGAAGCAGTACCGGTATTAATTCCTGAAAAAAAGCGCTTGCCTGAAAAAGTTGTCCAGGTAGGCGGCATCAATGTTTTTGCCGGGGGGGATATCACAGATAACGTAGAATTGCTGATGGCGGAACGCGATAAAAACCTTGACGAGGGTGATATTGAAGAGATGCAAGAGCGCATTAAAGCGATGGAAGAGCAGAAACAAGCCCAAGACGTCCAGCCGAAAGGGGATGCTGCAAATACAATAATCGGCAAAGATTTAACCTCGGCAACCAGCAGTTTCCAGCCAAAAAGCAGACAGGAAAAAAGACTGCCCGTTCAAGGTCTTACATCCAAACTTGCGGGAATCGGCGGTTTCTTCAACAGGCTGTTGGTCGGCATCACCGAAGGCAATAAAATGAAGAAATATATCTTCGGTTTTATTCTTGCTACTTGTGCCTTTATGGCTGTTGCCTATTTCTTTTTTTCATCAGTAAGCATCACGCTTACCTTTGCCGAGAATACAGTTAAATTGAACAGCAAAATTACCGCCGGAGTCAGTGTAACGGATATTGATCCCGAGAATTTGAAAATCCCGGGAATTGAATTGAGCAAAAACAGTTCTATGTCCGAAGAAGCGTCTGCAACCGGTCAGGGTAAAAAAGGTGATCCTGCCAAGGGTGTAGTCAAGATTTACAACAAAACCAGCAAAGCTGTGACTATAAAAGCTGGAACTTTAATCACCAATATCAACACCAATTTGAAATATAAAGTTGTCAGCGATGTTACGCTGAATGCCGATGAGGCCAAGGACGACCAGGCTATTGAAGCGGAAACTTTCGGTGAAAACTATAATATTACTGTTAAAAGCGTGGTTACTTTTTCCGTGGCGGGGTATATCACGGATGATGTTATTGCCTATGGATTCAGGGATGTCACCGGAGGCACCAGCCAGAATATTGTGGTGGTTTCCAAAGAAGATATCGATTCCTTAAAAGCCAGTCTGGAGGAGAAGTTGAAAAAGGAGCTGCTGGATGCGTTGAATACTTTAATTTCTGCAGATGATATTCTGCTGAACGGCAGTGAAAAATTTGTGACAAACGAATTTACAACCTCTAAAAAAG